>CAZPCH010000037.1:0-8703 GCA_964585055.1 uncultured Christensenella sp.
ACCCCTGCTACACGGGGCTCTTTGTGTCGGAGGCCGCATGGGCGATGGGGGCGGAGCCAAGGCCGGCCTCGTTGGAGAAGGCACTGCGGCGAAGGCCCCAGACCACCGCCTCCTTCAGGGCGATGCCTGCCGCACCGCCTAAAACGGCCTTGGGGGCAAAGGCGGCGGCAAAGATCTTCACAAAGCAGTCCCCGATGCGGGTGATGTTGCCTATAAGAACCGTCAGGGTGAACACCAGATACAATACGCTCATAACGGGCACCAGCTTTTCCGTTACGGCGCCGATGCGCTTGATGCCGCCGAACAGGCTCAAAGCCGTAAGCACCGCCAGCACAAGGCCGATGCACCAGTTGGCAACGGCGACGGCTTCCCCGCTCATGGGGGTAAAGGCCTGCACGGCCACGATTACGGAGCCGGCAATGGAGTTGGCCTGGCTGAGATTGCCCACGCCGAAGGAGGCCACCGCCCCCAGCACCGCATAGGATACGGCCAGCCAATGCCACTTCTTGCCCATGCCGTTTTCAATATAGTACATGGGGCCGCCCACCCAGTCCCCCGCCTTGTCCCGCTGGCGGAAGCGCACGGCCAAAGTGACCTCGGAGAACTTGACAATCATGCCCAGCAGGGCGGCCATCCACATCCAGAACACGGCTCCGTAGCCCCCCATGGCAATGGCCTGACAGGTGCCTACGATGCTGCCCGTGCCTACGGTGGCGGCCAGCGCCGTGGTCACCGCCTGAAAGGGGGTAACGGCCCCCTCCCCGGCCTGATTCTTTTCAAAGAGCCTGCCCAAGGTACTGCGCAGGATATAGCCCAGCTTGCGGAACTGGAGGAACTTACAGCGAACGGTGAGGAAGATGCCCCCCACAAACACACAGCCCAGAAGAATGTACACCCAGGCAATGGTATTTACGGTATGGTTAACCGCCAAAAGTTTTTCAAGAAATGACATTATAACCCCTCAATTATAATTCTCGATTCTTCACCTTCCCAAGGGAGGCACTCTCATTATAGAGAAGGCCTCCGCTTCCTGCAAGAGGGGCGAAGGCCGAAGGAGAAATATATTATTTGCCCCCGTGATGGGAAAAGGGGCTTTATGGGGAAACTTAATTGTTGGGGGTGAAGCCCCGCCCTACCACCTCTCGGGTGTCGATGATGGAAAGCATGGCCTTGGGGTCAATCTCCAAAGCAATCTTGCGGATGGAGGCCAGCTCCATGGTGCGGGCGATGACATAGACCAGGGTTCTGTCCTGTCCCGTGTAGGCCCCCTTGGCGGGAATGAGGGTGACCCCCCGGTGCACTTCCTGCATGATGTGGGGGGCAATCTCTTCCCAGCGGTCGGAGATAATGAACAGAGTCTTGGTGCGGTTGAAGCCCTGAAGGACATTGTTGAGCACCATGCTGGAGACGAACATGACCAGCATAGCCAGGGCGGCGGTGTCCAGTCCCCGCACAAAGGCCAGAGCGCCGGTAATGAGGATGTTGAAGGCATAGCTGATGGTGCCCATGGGGAAGGAGAAGCGCTTGGAGAGCACCAGAGACAAAATGTCCATGCCCCCCGTGGAAGCCCCCCGAATGACAATGGGGGCGGCCACCGCACCGCAGATGACGGCACCCATAAGGGAGCTGGTCAGCCGGGACAGGGGCTCCGTAAAGTCAAAGGGCAGGCGCACATCGGCGGTAAAGGCCATGGCGGCGGAGAAGTACAGGCTGGCGATGATGGTATACAGGGTGAACTTAAAGTGGAGCTTCCAGATGGCCAAAAGGAACAGGGGGATGTTCAGAAGCAGAATGGTCAGCCAGGAGGGGAAGCCCGTAATGTAGTCCACCAGCATGCCTACGCCCGTAAGGCCGCCGCTGATCAAGCCGTTGGGCTTGTAGAGGCCGTTGACGGCGATGCACTGAATGGTGATCATGGAGAAGATGGTCAGCAGGGTGAGAAGTTCAGACTTCCAATGCCACTGCCCCGTAAGCTGGGTCAGCTTTTTCTTCCAGTCTTCGGAAAGCCGGAGAGTTTCGGTTTTTTTGTTGCTTTTCGTGTTCATGGTTTAAGAGTATACCAGCTTTTAAAGGAAAAGGGAAGGGAAAAAACACAGAAACGGCACGAAAAAAGGTATATTTTCGTGAAAAACAAGACCCGTCGGGGCTGGAAAAGCGGCGGCGGATGTGGTATGCTGTAGGGGATTGGAAAAGATTTTCGGAAGGAGTGAAACGGGGATGAAGACCATCGCCAGCTTTACGGTAAACCACGACGTGTTGGACAGGGGGCTGTATGTTTCCAGAATCGACGGGGACGTTATCAGCTATGACTTGCGCATGAAAAAGCCCAACGGCGGGGACTACCTGCATATAGGCGCCATGCACACGCTGGAACACTTGCTGGCGACCTTTTTTAGAAACAGCCCTCGAGGGAAGGACGTGGTCTATGTAGGCCCCATGGGCTGCCGAACGGGCTTTTATCTTTTACTGCGGGACACCGTTTGCCGCAAAGAGGTCATAGAGCTGACAAAGGAGGGGCTGGCCTTTGCCGCCGCCTTTGAGGGGGAGATACCCGGGAACAAGCGTTGGGAGTGCGGGAACTATTTGGAGCACGATTTGCCCAAGGCCAAAGAGGAAGCGGCGAAGATGCTGGAAGTATTGCAAAATTGGAGCGAGGAGAAGATGGACTATGCACAATAAACCCATTGCCATTATCGGCGCCATGGACAGCGAACTGGTGACTTTGCTGGGGGCCCTGGAGGAGAAACAGACAGAAACCTTCTGCGGGCTGACCTTTTACACGGGAAAGCTGAAGGGACAGCCTGCCGTGCTGGTAAAGTGCGGCATCGGCAAGGTCAACGCCGCCCGCTGCGCCCAGATTTTAATCGACCGCTTTGACCCCGCCGCCCTGATTAACACGGGCATTGCGGGGGGCGTGGGGCCGGGGCTTCACGTAGGCGACATTGTGGTGGCCACGGGGCTGGTGCAGCATGACTACGATATCTCCGCCTTCGGGTACGCAAGGGGGAATCTGGGGGACAGAAGCCGCGCCAAGGAACCCACGGTGTTTCAGGCCGATGCACGGGTGGCCGAGGCCGTAACCAAGGCCGCCGAAAAGGTGCTGGGGAAGGAGAAGCTCCATGGAGGGCTCATTGCCACGGGGGATCAGTTTATCTCCGGTGCTGAAAAGAAGGCCGACATTTACGGAGAATTTCAGGCCCTGGCGGCCGAAATGGAGGGAGGCGCCATCGCCCAGGTGGCGGCTCTTGGAAACGTGCCCTTTGCGGTGATTCGGGCTATCTCCGACTTGGCCGACGGCACGGCCGCCGCTTCCTACGATGCCTTTGAGCAGGCCGCCGCCGATGCCTCCGCCGCCACGGTGCTGGGGGCCATGGAACTGCTGGGGGCATAAGGGAAAGTCTGAAGATAAAGGAGAGAAGCATGGAACGGGTCAGCAAAAAGGAGTATTATCTGAACATAGCGTCGGCGGTGGCGCAGCGTTCCACCTGCCTGCGGCGGCAGTACGGGGCGGTCATCGTGAAGAACGACGAAATCGTGGCCACGGGCTATAACGGCGCCCCCAGAGGCGAGGACAACTGCTGCGATGTAGGGCAGTGCTGGCGGGAAGCCCACGGCATCCCCCACGGGGAGCAGTATGAAAAGTGCGTGGCGGTGCACGCCGAATGCAACGCCATTATCTCCGCCAGCCGAAAGGAGATGCTGGGCTCCACCCTGTATCTTTTCGGCTGTGAAAACGGACAGGCACTGCCTGCGCCGGAACCCTGCCTCATCTGCTCCCGCCTTATAAAGAACGCAGGAATTCTGCGGGTGGAGACCACCGGAGGCACCCTGCCTTTCAATGAATAAGGGCGGCAGAAAATTTTTTTAAAAGAAGGGAAAATACCCCTTGACTTTTTCCGCGAACATGGCTATAATATGCAAGTGTTCCGGAAATGCGCCTGTAGCTCAGCGGATAGAGTGCCCGGCTACGAACCGGTAGGCCACAGGTTCGAATCCTGTCAGGCGCGCCAGAAAAAAGCACCTTTTGTCTATCAGACAAAAGGTGTTTTTTTCAACGAAATAAATCCCTTCGGATTTGTGAAATACGCTTCTGCGTGTGAAATATTGCTTCGCAATGTGAAATGCCTGCGGGCGTGAAGGGATTTATTTCATTTCACTTGATGCGTAGCATCAAATTTCACAATTCGCAAGCGAATTATTTCACATCCGTAGGATATTTCACTTCACATTTCGGCTTAATTAACGTATAATCGATTTAGAAAAGGGGGAGTTTTTATGTATGAATCAAAACTCCGGGAAAAGTCCATGGATTTTGCAGTTAATGTTATTAAGCTATGCGAATCCATCAAAGGGCATTATTCCCTAGTAAATCAATTGGAACGTGCCGCAACTTCTATCGGCGCCAACATCAGAGAGGCAAATTATGCCCATGGAAGGCCTGACTTCATAGCTAAATTACAAATTGCACTAAAGGAGTGTTATGAAACAGAATACTGGCTGGAGCTGTTTGTCAAATCCGAAATTGTAAGCAAAGATACTGTTGCCGGGTTGTATGTCCAATGCGGCACCATCCGCCGTATACTGATTGCCTCCATCAACACCGCCAAAGAGAACGAGAAATGAAAGCCGCACGCAAACTGTATTCCTAAAAGAGGGGGAGAGACAAAAATGGAGAAAAACGCTGGGACGGACAGGAAAAGAACCGTCTTTTTTTATAGCCACGGGTCGTATTTTGAGGGATATATGAAGTATACCGTCGTGAAAACAGGGGAAAAGTTCGTATGCAAAATTCAGGGTCGCAACGGACTTCTCTGTGAGAAAGAGTTTGAAATTGAGCGGGAGGAATTTTTGACCCTGCTGAAAACCGCAAAGCCCTGCACGGAATATGGGCCGCACTATGTGTCCGACGAGGGTATACTCGATGGATACGAGTGGGAAATCAGAATGGCCTACGGCGTGTATCGGGCAAAGTCGGAGGGGTATGAGGCATACCCTCAGGGATACCCGCAAATCAGCCGGGCCCTATGCCTGCTAATGGAGGGATGGTGCAAAAAGCGGTATCCTCAGGAAACCTTTACCGAAATCCGTCCGGAGCGGGCGTGATTGCATCAAAGAAAAAAGCCGGATGGTTCCGGCTTTTGCTTTTTATAAGGGTTAGGCATGGGAGAGGGCGGGGAAAAGGAGCTTTTCTTCGGCGACGGAGGACAGGGTTTTGCCCCGGTAGAAGAGGCGGTAGTCATCGCCTCCGTCATAGGGGGTAAGGGTGAAGAGAGGGGCATCGGCCGAAAGGGGGGTAAAGCCCAGCGTAAGTGCGTCGGCCTTGGGCAGACGGGGCAGAACCTCCTTTAGGGACAGGGGGCGGCGGCAGACAAGGCTTTGGAGGGTCAGGCGGGCGTCTTCCTCCTCCCAGACGGCGTAGCAGTCCAGCTCCGGACAGAAGCGCACGTTGTCAAAATTCCCCGTGTAGAAAAGCTGAAGGCCGAAGCGGTTGGTCTGCTCCAATGCGGCGTTGACGGCGGCATGGCGGAGGGCGTCCATGTAGGCCCCTTCCTCCTCCTTTTGCAGGGGGCGGAAGGCGGGGGACTGTCCCAGCAGAGGCAGATGCGCCTCCTTTAATGCGGGAATGTGCTCCGTCATTTCACAAAAGCCCAGCTTGCGGTAAAAGTCCAGGGCGTCCAGGTTGCCGAACAGGTAGATGCCCTCCCAAGCGGGCTCATAGATGGAGAGAACGTAGCGCATGAGGGAGGAGGCCAGCCCCTTGTTTCGGTAGTCGGGATGGGTCATGACGGTGCCCAACTGGATGTAGCGGCGAGGCTGTCCGTTCTGCATGAACTCCATGGCGTTGGCGGAGACATTGCAGACCATCTTCCCCTTGTCCATCAGAGACCAGGGGATATACTCCCCCTGAAAATAGCCTTTGGCGACCCAGCTTTCAAAATCAAAGCCGAAGACCTGCTGTGTCAGCTCGTTTAAAGCATGGCGCAGTTCCGGCTGCAGCATATAATCGTGTACCAGTTCCATAGGATGCCTCCTGAATAAAATAAATTCTGCGGCTGGCTGTATTATAGTACAATGGCAGGCATTTGTCCAATGGTTTAGATGAAAGACGGGGGGCGGCGGAAGGGCGAAGCCCTTCGCTTAGGTGCAGCGGGGTGCCTTCCGTGCAAATTATAAGTTCGAAATGTGGGAAGAGGATTAAATTGGGGCACACCCGGCGGAAATGCTTATAAGCCGGGCAGTCATGTTCATAAAGGCAAAAAACAAGAAGGACGGGGAAGCCGTCCTTCTTTTGCATGCGCATTTAAATGGTTCTTAGCCAAAGCAGGGGGGTTAGTAGTTCTCCGCCCGAACTTCAAAGTAGCTCTGGGGATGGCTGCAGGCGGGGCAGACTTCGGGGGCCTTGGTGCCCACAACCAGATGGCCGCAGTTTCGGCACTCCCACACCTTGATTTCGCTCTTTTCAAAGACGGCGGCGGTCTCCACGTTCTTCAGCAGGGCACGGTAGCGCTCCTCGTGGTGCTTTTCGATGGCGGCCACCAGACGGAACTTCTCCGCCAGCTCATGGAAGCCCTCCGCGTCGGCGGTCTTGGCGAACTCGTCGTACATATCCGTCCACTCATAGTTCTCCCCGTCGGCGGCGGCGGCCAGATTTTCGGCGGTGCTGCCTATGCCGCTAAGCTCCTTGAACCACATCTTGGCGTGCTCCTTTTCGTTCTCGGCGGTCTTGAGGAAGAGGGCGGAAATCTGCTCATAGCCTTCCTTCTTGGCGGTGCCGGCAAAATAGGTATACTTGTTGCGGGCCTGAGATTCTCCGGCAAAAGCGGCCTGAAGGTTCTTTTCGGTTTGGGTGCCTGCGTACTTGTTCATGGTGCTGTCTCCTTTGGTAAATTGCTTTTTCACTCAGTATACTCCCGACACGGAGAATGTCAAGGGCAAGGGAGCACCTCACTTTCCCCGAAAGGCGGGGGAGCCGATGAAATACAGAGCCAGCATGCCCGGCCCCACATGGGAGCCTGTGACGGGCTCATGCACGACCGTGAAGATCTCCTTAGGCGGGGTTTTGCTCTCCCGCAGGAGGGTTTCCAGCATGGCGGCGTCCTCCGGGCAGTCCCCGTGGGAAATGCACACCCTTTGCTCCGAAGCCCCTTCCACATAGGTTTCGTACTGCTCCAAAATGGCCTTGAGGGTGCGCTTGCGGCCGTGAATCTTGGCATAGCTGACAATCTTCCCCTCCTCGTTGCCCTTGAGCAGGGGCTTGATGTTGAGAATGTTCCCAAGAGCCGCCCCCGCATTGGACAAGCGCCCCGTGGCGGCCAGATAGCGCAGATCCCCCACGGTAAACACCTGACACATCCTCTGGCAGTACTCTTCCAGCAGGGGCACCGCTTCCTCTAAGGATACGCCTTCTCCCTGCAGACGCACCCCTTCCATAACCACCATGCCCTCTCCCAAGGAAGCCCCTCGGGTGTCAATCAGGGCGATGGTGCGCTGAGGGAACCTTTCCCGCAAGTTTCGGGAGGCGTTCCAGGCGGACTGAAAACTGCCGCTGACCCCTGAGGATAGACCGATAAACAGCACGTCCTCCCCCTGCTCCAGCACGGGGGCAAAGGCCTCCTCATAGGCGGAAGGGGGGATTTGGGAGGTGGAAATCCGCTCCCCTGCCCGCATGGCGTTATAAAAAGCTGAGGCGTCAAAACCTTCCACGTCCATGCAGATCTGCTCTCCCGTCTCCCTGTGGAAGGTGAAGGGGATTTCTCCCACCCCATGCTCTCTAAGATAGCTTAAGGGCAGGTTGGCGGCGGTATCGGTGAAAAGTCTATACATGGTTTGCGTCCTCGTTGCATCTAATCTTAAAGAACAGATTACCACGTCATGGTACTTGTGTCAAGAGTTCTTTACATCTTGTACCCGATACGGGAAAATAAGTGCCTTTACAATCTCCTGTGAAATGTACTATAATGGACAGGAAAAGAAGGGGGTTATATACATGTCTTACGATAAAGCGCTGGTGGCAGGGAAGCTGCGCCGCTGGGAGAAATATCTGATTCGGTTCCGCCTGCCTGCGTGGGAGGAGATTCCCAACTTCGGGCTGTACATGGAACAGGTGGTGGATTTGCTGCAGGAATATCTGGACTATATGCCGCCGGAGCTGAAGGACGAGGATGTGGTCACCAGCTCCGCCATCAACAACTATGTCCGCAGAGGCATTCTGCCCGGCCCCAAAAAGAAGAAGTATTACCGCACCCACATTGCCTGCCTCATTATGATCTGCATTTTAAAGCAGAGCCTGAACATGAACATGATTATGACCATGCTCCCCCAGGGGGAGGAGGAGGAGCAGGTGCGCAAATCCTACGAATCCTTTGCCCTGCGCCACGCCATGGCGGCGGAATATTTTGTGAAGCAGGTGCGGGAGGCCTCCGCCTATCTGCTGGATCATGAGAATCCCACCAAGATGGCGGTAAGCACCACGGAGGAGCTCATTGCCACCTCGGCCATCATTGCCTCCCTTTCCCGTCTGCTGGCAGAAAAGCTGCTGCTGCTGGAGGGGAAGGACTTGACGAACGGCGGCAGCATCGAGATTCGCCAGTAAAAGAATAAGTGCTTTTTGGGACGGTTCGCCGTCCCTTTTTCGTTTTCGTGCGGCAGGGGGCGGGGGTTGGGCTGCCTGCGGCAGCCCTTTGGGCAAAGCCCAAAGAGAAC
>CAZPCH010000038.1:0-7967 GCA_964585055.1 uncultured Christensenella sp.
ACACATGAAAAAGATGCTGACCAAAGCACTGCTGCTGCTCTGCTGCCTGTCTCTTCTGCTGAGCTTGGGCTGTGCTACCGACAACGGCAATCAGGCTTCCGGGGAAAAGGCCAAGGCCAAGATCATCCTCGTACTGGAAGACGGTACCGAATTGCCCTATGACATCGAGTTCACCGCCGGCTCCACCCTGCGCATGGCTCTCTACGAAGGCGGCCTCATTGAAGAGGATCAAACCGCTGCCATGTTTGTGGAAACCATTGACGGTCATACGGCCGATGTTATGAACGATGGCTGCACCTGGCTCCCCTGCGACGAGAACGGCGAGCAGATTATGGGTTCCTTCGACGAAATCATCGTGGAGGATGGCCAGACCATTTACCTCCAGTACTATGTAGTGCCTTACATGGACTAAGCAACTGCGAAAAATCGAGCTCATAACAAAAAAGACGGAGTGCCAACGCTCCGTCTTTTTCCATGTCATGATTCTGTTTTATTCCGCTTTGGCCGTGGGGGAGGGGAGAGGGAAGCTGTGGCCGTTGGCATAGCCCGGTGTGGGCATGCCGTAGTACACGACGGCACCGGTTTCATCCCGTCCAACGGACACCCCTTCCCGGGTTTCGGGGATGCACAAAGCATCGTAGGTGCCGTCGGCACTGTTGTACAGGGTCAGGGTTTCCCCAACGCTCAGGGAGAAGGAGGCATGCAGTTCCCCTTCCGTGCGGTCTTTCCCGGACAGGAAGATCAGCAGATAGGCTCCCGGTTCCAAGGTGATGTCGGGCATAGCCCATTTTTCCAGCTTGTTGGGGTCATCGGAAAGATACCAGCCCTTCAGCGAAAGGGCGCTTTGCCCCTGATTGTACAGCTCGCAGAAGTCGCTTCGATCTCCGTCCGTGTCGATGACGGAATCTATGTTCTTCGCCAGTGCTTCGTTAATGCGTACGGCTCCCTGCTGCTGAATGGCGGGGGTGTCGGAAGCGGCAGGCGCGGCGCCGATGTCTCCGTCCGCGTTCTCCGTACCCAAAGTGGGCAGAAGGCAGACCCCCCAACTGCCGTCACTGCGGCGGGCGTAGGTGGTGTTCTTTTCCATGGAGGGAAGCTCCGCCGTGTCCAGCATGTTCCCCAATGGATCAAAGAGGTACAAAGTTTCCCCATAGCGGGAGAGCCCGAAGTCCAGGCATACATGGCCGTCGGAACAGGCGCAGCCGGCATCACAGCCGTACAAAAGCAAATAGTGAAGCCCGTCTAAGTTCGCTTCGGGCAGGTTATGCACCTTATTGTCCTCTGGGTCATTGCTTAAACTGTACCCCTTCAAATTGGCCGTCACCATACCGGGGTTGTACAGCTCTATGCAGTCCACATAGCGGCCGCAGTCCGAGCAGTATACCAGCTCCCCTCGGCTGAGAAGCTCGTTAAAAAGAACGGCCTCATAGTCGGTTTTGGCGGCATACTCTCCGTCTCCTTCCTCCAAAAGCAGGGAGGAAGCAGGGGGGTCCTCCAGAATATCTCCGCTGTTGTATGCTCCTGGGGTGGGCAGGCGGCAATAGCCGTAGGTGCCGTTCTCACGGCGGGCATAGGAAACGTCCTTTTCCATGGGGGGGATGATTAGAGAACAAACCTCTTCCTTGTGGGGATTCACCAGGGTCAGGGTTTCCCCCTTGCGGCTTAAAGAAAAGCTCAAACAGGTTTCCCCGCTTTCCCCGTTGGCAAAGAGCACCAGATATTCCCCTGCCTTCAACACCCGACGGGGAAGAGGGCTGAGCTTGTCCGGGTTTTCAATGTTGTCCGTCAGATAGTAGCCGGACAGATTCACATCCTGATCGGAACCGTTGTACAGTTCAATCCAGTCCGGGCTTCCGTATACGGCATCGTTTAGAGAATGCTTGTTGCCCGTCACCACTTCGTTGATGAGAATCCCGTTTTCAGGCAGAGCGGCGGCGTCCGTACAGGCCGTCAGCCCTGCAAACAGCAGGCAAAGACTCAGGAACAGGCAAAGACTTTTTTTCACCCTGTACCTCCTTAAAGCGTTTTGGAAAGGTAGTGCCGATTTACTGCCAGACACAGCCCCGTAAGAAAATTGACGCCCTCTCCCGAAGCAATGCGCATGGCGCAGCCGGACAAAGTGGTGTAGGGAGTATCGGAGAACAGCGCCCGCAGAAGCTGAAAGCGGTCCTCATCCACCAGCCCTTCGCCGCCCTGCAAAAGCACTGCACGGCCGCTGTCGTTGGTGTTGGCGGCGGCTCCGGCGGCTACACGGCGGGTGATGTACCGCACAAGCTGTCGGGAGCGCCCCAAGGCATAGCTCAAAGCAGTGTACGCCGCCATATATCCCGTCAAAAGTACATCGGAGGCGGCGGCAGTTCCGCTGCCAAACCCCGCACAGGCGGAGGCGCGGCTTTCCATCAAATCATAGTCCCCTTCTTCCAGGGCCTCTCCCAAGGCAGACAAGGCCTTTTGCAGAGGGGCCAGCATGCCGGGGTGACCCTTGGACAAAACCAGCATGGATAAATCCTCACTGCTTGCCCCCTGCTCCATGGCACGGAGAATGTGCCGCAGACGGATGCTCAGATCCAAAGGCAGAAAAAGGTTGGTCATGGCGTCCATGGACAGATCCACGTCCTCCGCCATGGTCACATCCACTTCCAGCTCCGTGTCCGGAATGTCAAAACCGCTTTGTCCCAGCAAAACCGGCATGCCCGGGCGGATGTTCATGGCAGAAAAGGGCTTAAGCCCCCCTACCAGGCAGGAAAAGGGCTTTAGACAATCCCTCTGGACCAGAGCAATGAGCCCGAAGGACGTTTCAATATCCAGCCGGTTGTTCCACACGTTCAGCACCCGCCCCGTGTATTGCCCGGCGTACAAATAGGAATGCAGGCGTTTGCATATCTTCAATGCCGTTTCCATACATGCTCCTCTTCTCAAACGCATACTCCGGGAAGCACATACTTCCCTTAAAAACAGTATGGAGGAAAGAGCGGAAAAAGTAAAGCAAAAAGCCCATAAATTCACTTATTCTTAACGAAATGCACGGTTTTTGCTTTTCATTCAAGATAAAAGAGGAAGGGGACGGACATGAAAAAAGCGGAGGTCATGCTCCAAAGCGTAGTATAAATGAAGGCAGAAAAGGATTGAAAGGCGAAACAAAGGGTGCTATTCTTAATAAAGGGAAAAACCTGCGGACGGATCGCCGTTTCCCTTAAAAAAGAACGGGAGGAAGGAATCTATGCTTCTCTGCAGCGTTTATGCTCCATGCAAGGCCGAGTAAGGCGGGCAGCGTGGAGCGAAGATCGCCTTCGGCTTTGCTTTTTTGAGTATTTCAAAAAAATCGTAAAGGAGTAAAGCCAACATGAATACTAGTATATCCGAATTCAAGCAAATACGCAGCTACCTGCTGTTGTGGTTCACTCAACTGATTTCCGGCCTTGGCAGTGCCATGACCGCTTATGCTTTGGTGATTTGGTCATACACCCAATCGGGCTTAGCTTTGCAGACAGCCCTGCTCATGGTCTGTTCCTATGCACCCTATGTGCTCTGCAGCGTTTTTGCGGGGGCACTTAGCGACCGATGGAACAAGAAGACAACCATGCTGGTGTGCGATACACTGGCGGCCTGCAGTACCCTGATTGTATGGATTCTGCTGAAAAGCGGGAACCTTAGAATCCGCCATCTGTATATTGTCAATGCCATATCGGGACTGATGAACACGGTGCAGCAGCCCGCCTCTGAGGTGGCGACCACGGCCCTGCTGCCCAAGGCGTTTTACCAGAAGGTTGGCGGATTGCGGTATCTTTCCAATTCCCTCAACTCCATTTTGACGCCCATTCTTACCACGGCCATAATGGGGATTTGGGGCATCGATGCCGTCCTTGCCATAGACCTTGTCAGCTTTGTGCTTGCGTTTTTTGTATTGCTTTTCTTTATCCCCATCCCCAAAATCAAGGCGGAACAGGGAAGGGAGAGCATACTTAAAAGCACGGCAGAGGGGATTCGCTGGCTGGGGCAAAACAAAGGCATCCTGCATTTGATGCTCTTCCTGGCGGCCATCAATTTGGTAGCTTCCATGTATAATGCGGCCTTTCCTGCCATGATGCTGTCCAAGGCATCGGAGACCGCCATGGGCGTAGTGAATACGGTCATCGGCATAACCATGCTTATAGGAAGTCTTCTTGCCTCTGCTATGAAGGCGCCCAAAAGCCGAGTCAAGGCCGTTTGGTACTGCTTGATGCTGAGCATGTGCACGGAAAATTTCTTCCTGGCCTTTGGCGGCCATGTTTGGACATGGTGTCTGGGCGCCGTGCTGGGTTGGATTGCCATTCCTTTGATGAATGCCAATCTGGATGCGGTCAATCGCCTCCATATTCCCATTGAAATGCAGGGGCGGATCTTTGCCGCCCGCAACTCCTTCCAGTTTTTCACCATCCCCCTTGGGTACTTTTGGGGCGGTCTTTTGGTGGATAGGGTGTTTGAACCCTTTATGGCGGCACAAAAGAGCGGAAGCATCCTAACCCGACTGTTCGGCTCAGGAAAGGGCAGCGGCGCCGCCTGCCTCTTTGCCTTCTTGTGGCTTATGGGCATTGGCGTCTGCGTGATTTTTCGGGCGGATCGGCATATTTGGCGCATGGAAGCCGACGGCCTATAGACAAAAACCCACATACAAAAACAGCAGGAAGGGAAAGTCCTTCCTGCTGTTGGTTTTTGCGGATACAAAACGGAACGCTTCCACGGAGGCTCATCGCTGTACGCAGGCGGCTGCGGCGGCATAGACCTTGGCGGCGCCGGCTTTTTTCAGGGCCTTGGCGCAGGCGGAAAGGGTGGAGCCCGTGGTGATTACATCGTCCACCAAGATAATGCGGCGTCCGGCGGCTTCGGGGGAAGCCGTAAAGGCGCGGCGCAGGTTTTGCTCCCGTTCCTTGGCATTCAGTTTCTTTTGATCCGAAGTCAGCCGCACCTTTTTGAGCAAAGGGGCGCACACGGGCAGACCATAGGCGGAGGAAAGATACAGGGCCAGCTCGTGGCTTTGGTTGTAGCCTCTGGTATATTTCCGCAGAGGATGCAAAGGCACGGGCACCAGCAGTTCCCCTCTCCATTCCGAGGGCAGAGACATATACTGGGCAAAAAAGCCGCCTAAATACAACTGCTCCTTGGCCTTAAAGCGGTAGAAAGCCGAGGCGGTATCTTCGTTATACAGAATCCCGGCCGTAAGTCCGTCCAAGGGCGGCGGCGGAGCAGGGGCAATGCAAAGGCGGAGCTTTTTGCGGCAGTCGTCGCAAAGACCGTCCTCCCCCAAAACATCCTCCTCGTCGCACAGACAGCATCGGTGCAAGCCCCCGAAGAGAAAGGTATGCAGGCTGAAGCGCTCCTCCTCAGCCATGGGCGTGTTCCTTCTGCTCCTGAAGCCGCCAGCTCAATGCCGTAAACCGGCGGCGGGACTGGACGGTATTCACCATGCGGGAGACGGTGTCTTTGCGGCCGATGCAGTAGACCAGCTTTTTTGCACGGGTGACGGCGGTATACAAAAGATTTCGGTTCAGCAGCATGGGCGGCCCGCCCGCAAGGGGCAGAAGCACCGTGGGAAACTCGCTTCCCTGACTTTTGTGAATGCTGATGCAGTAGGCTAAATCCAGCTCCTCCGCTTGGGTAAAGTCGTACATGGCCAGCCGCCCGTCGTCAAAGAGAATGTGCATAACACGATTTAGATTGTCCAAACGGTACAGGGTGCCCAAATCTCCGTTAAAGGCGCCTGCTCCCTCCTGCAAGGTGCCGTCGACCATGGGCTTTTGCCACTCCACCTTGTAGTCGTTTTTAATCTGCATAATCTTATCTCCCTGCCTTAGAAGCAGAGAGCCGAACTGATGGTCGGGCTTTCCGAGGGCGGGAGGATTCAAAGCTTCCTGCAAAACCTTGTTCAGGTTCTCTACGCCCAGCGTTCCCTTTTTCATGGGGGTCAGCACCTGCACATCCATAAGGGGTTCTCCCGTACCCAGACGGGCGCTTTCCTTCAGGCACAGATCCCGCACCCGATCCACAATGAACTCAGGCACGTTCTGCTCCTCATAGATAAAGTCGCTGTCCCCGTTTTCCAAAATGGGCATCTGTCCTTCGTTGATGCGGTGGGCGTTGGTGATGATGCGGCTGCTCTGGGCTTGGCGGAAGATTTCCGTCAGGCGGATGACCGGCACGGCGCCGCTGGTGAGGATGTCCCGCAGTACGTCTCCGCAGCCTACGGGAGGAAGCTGGTCAGCGTCTCCCACCAAAATGAGGCGGGTGCCTCGGGGCAGTGCCTGGGTGAGGGCGTGCATGAGGGGAGCATCCACCATGCTCATTTCATCCACAATGACCATGTCAAAGTCCAGCGGATTGTCCTTGTTGCGCACAAAGCCTTCCCCGGGGTTGTATTCCAACAGCCTGTGGAGGGTGCTGGCGTCGGAGCCCGTGGCTTCGCTCATGCGCTTGGCCGCCCGCCCCGTGGGAGCGGACAGGGCAAAGGTCATGCCCATTTCGCTGAGGGCATAGGTAATAAAGCGGATGATGGTGGTTTTGCCCGTGCCGGGGCCGCCGGTGATGACCAACAGCCCAGCATCCAGCGCCGCCCGCACGGCCTGCACCTGCCCCGGAGACAGGGTGATGCCCAGCTCCATCTGATATTTTTTCACATCCCAGAAGGGATTCTGTACGGGCTTTTCCAAAAGCTGCACCAGCTTCTGGGCGATGTTGTCCTCCATGCGGGCCAGGTACGGCAAAAAGATGCCCTCCGTTTCCCCCACATAGGCGGACACCAGACTGTCCTCGGCAATCATGGCTTCCATGGCTTCGGTGAGAAGCTCGCCGTCCACTCCCAGCAGGGTCATGGCCTTGAGCAGCAGCTTGTCTTTAGGCAAATAGGTGTGGCCGTACTCCGTCCTTGCATCCTGCAAAGCGTAGCGCAGTCCGGCAAAAAGACGGGCGGCAGAGGTGGTTTCAAAGCCCGCTACACGCTGGGCAATGGCATCCGCCGTCATAAAGCCGATGCCTTCAATGTCGTCAATAAGCTGGTAGGGGTTCTCCTGCACCCGAATCAGCGCCATGTCCCCGTACTTTTTGTAAAGCTTGTAGGCTTGGTTTACGGAGATGCCGTAGGGCTCCAAAGACAGCAGAATCTCCCGCATGGTGCGGTTTTCCTGAAAGGAGTCGGCGATAATCTGATACTTTTTGGGGCCGATGCCGGGAATCTCCATGAGCCGCCGAGGGTTCTGCTCCATGACGGTCAAGGTGTCCATGCCGAAGGTGCTGACGATGATGCGGGCCATGGCGGGGCCGATGCCCTTGATGGTGCCGCTGGAGAGATAGGCTTCAATGGCGCCCAAAGTGGAGGGAGCCAGAATCTCGCACTTGGTGGCGGAAAACTGCTGTCCGTAGCGGGGGTGGTACTTAATGGTGCCCTCCAAGCGCACATTGTCCCCTACGGAACATAGGGGCAGGGTGCCGCAGGCGGTGAAGTCCGCATTTTTTTCTTCGTCAAAAAGAGCCAGCACCGTGTATCCGTTGTCGGCGTTGCGGAAGATAATGGATTGTACGACCCCGGTGATTTCCATGTGAAGCCTCGTAAAGTTGTGTAATCAGGGAATAAACAGTTGGAGCAAAGTGCCGGCGATTACGGCGGCCAGATAGGTAATGCCCAGAATCAGCACGCCGTTCTTCATCCCCCGCTTGCCCTTAAAGAGCACCAGAAGACCAAGACCTGCGCTGGTGCACAGACCCGCCGTCATGGAGCCGAAGCTGATCAGCTCCGACAGATACAGCTCCACCAGCACCACCGACACGGCGCAGTTGGGAATCAGTCCCAAAAGCCCCGCCAAGAAGGGCTGGAAGAAGCCGTCCAGCAGGAACTTCTGCAGGCTCTCCCGAGGCACCAGCCCCATGAGGAAGGTAAGCCCCAGGGTGACAAGAAACAGCACGCACCAGACCTCCAGCGTGTGCTTGCAGCTTTCCCA
>CAZPCH010000038.1:7990-8640 GCA_964585055.1 uncultured Christensenella sp.
GATATCCGTCTTTTTGGCATGGCAGGTGTGCTCCACATGGAGCTTTTCAAAGTCCGCCTGCTGCCGCTCCTGCTTATAAAAGAAGTCCAGTAAAAAGCCCGCCAGGCAGGCAATCAGCACCTTGCACAAAAGGAGCTTTCCGATGAGGCTCCAGGCATTGGGCTGGGAGAGAAGAACGGGAATGGCTTCGTCGGAGGTGGAAAGGAAGACGGCAATTAAGGTGCCTGCGGTGACGATTCCCTCATTATATAGGTGGGCACAGGACACGCTGAAGGAGCACTGAGGCACACACCCCAGCAATGCCCCCCACAAAGGCCCCGTGCGGCGGGAGCGGCGGAGGGTGGAAACAAACTTTTCCCCGGCCCGATGCTCCACATATTCAATGAGGAAGAAGGTCAGAAACAGGATGGGCAGCAGAAGCAGACAGTCCTCGCAAAACACATCCCAAACGGTGTCCCAAAACGGCATATACATTCCTTTCTTGGCAGACAGCGGGGAATTTTCCCAACCGTCCATGATGGAAAAATGTGCCCGCCATGAACGCACAGCGGGCACGAGAGTTCAAAGATGAAGGGGAAAGGCTTAGAAAGCCAGCTTCTCCTCGATGTAGGCACGGAGCTCGCCGATGGGCATGCGCACCTGCTCCATGG
>CAZPCH010000039.1:0-8573 GCA_964585055.1 uncultured Christensenella sp.
AAGGTGGCGGTGGTGGTGCCGTCGCCGGCTACGTCATTGGTCTTGGTGGCGACTTCCTTCACCAGCTGAGCGCCCATGTTTTCAAAGGGATCTTCCAGCTCGATTTCCTTGGCGATGGTTACGCCGTCGTTGGTGATGAGGGGGGCGCCGAACTTCTTCTCCAGCACCACGTTGCGGCCCTTGGGCCCAAGAGTAATTTTAACGGTGTCGGCCAACTGATTGAGACCGGCTTCCAGTGCCTTGCGGGCATCTTCTCCGTATTTAAGCTGCTTTGCCATAGTTTTCTTCCTCCTGATTTACTCTACCACTGCCAGAATGTCGCTGAGCTTGACGATAACGTACTCATCCTTGTCCAGCTTGACTTCCGTGCCGGCGTACTTGCTGTATACCACTTTATCTCCTGCCTTTACGGTCATGACCACTTCTTTGCCGTCTACCATGCCGCCGGGGCCTGCCGCCACCACTTCCGCCATCTGGGGTTTTTCCTTTGCGGCGTTGGTGAGAATGATGCCGCCCTTGCTGACTTCTTCGTTTTCTACCTGGCGAAGAACCACACGATCCATCAAAGGTCTGAGTTTCATAGAGATTTGCCTCCTGCATTTATCTTTTTAGCACTCCTTATCTTCGAGTGCTAACTTATGTCCTTATTATAGCATCAAAAGCCAACCTGTCAAGGCGTAGCCTCGGGAGGAAATGCAACGAAAATGTAAACGAATCATGTGCAAAAAGCAAACCCGCCCCAAAGGCCTGAGAATAAGGATTCTCCATAGAAAAAACAGGGATGGAGTGCATCCCTGTTTTTAAAATCAAAAGAATCACGCTTTAGCCGTTGGCAGTTCCTGCTCCGGGTTCTCCCGCATAAGCTTTTTGCGCACGGAGGTGCCCACCAAAAAGTGGGTCAGGGCCGTCAGCGTCCAGGTGATGGGGTAGGAAAGGTATACCATGGTCAGGGTGTTGTGCAGAGGCACCACGCACCAGATCCACACCATTCTCAGCAGGCAGGAGCCGATGAGGCTGATGAGAGTGGAGGACACGGAATGCCCCATGCCCCTGAGAATCCCCGAGCCTACCTCCATAAAGGCCAGAGTGAAGTAGGGCACCAGCATAACCCACATACGGGTCATGGCCGCCTCCACCGCCATGGGGGCGTCCACATACAGGCTCAAGAAGAACTTGTGGAACACCAGCAGGAAGGTGCTGGAGCAGACGGAAATCAAAAAGGTAGCGCCGTAGCAGGCAAGTTGCACCCGCTTGATGCGCTTGAACTTCCCTGCCCCATGGTGCTGGCTGGTAAAGGTAACGGAGGCCTGATAGACGGAGTTGGTGGCGGTGTAGGCAAAGTTCTCCAGACTTCCTGCGGCGGCGTTGCCGTCGATGATATCGCTGCCCCCGGGGCAGAGCATGTTGTTGAGCCCCGTAATGGAGGACTGAATGAGCATATTGCTCAAGGAGAACAGGGCTCCCTGAATCCCCGCAGGCAGGCCGTCTCGGACGATGTTCTGAAGAGCGTAGCGGTCAAGGCGCAGTTTTTTCAGCTCCAAACGGCACCAGCCCTCCTCCTTCATGAGCCTGAGCCCCAGCAAAACGGTGGAGGCCACGTTGGAAAGCACTGTAGCCAGAGCCACTCCGTCCACGGACATGCCGAAGCACAGCACGGAGATTAAGTTCAGCACCACGTTCAAAAGCCCCGTGCCCGTCAGCACATACAGAGGGGTGGTGGTGTCACCCTTGGCACGGAAGATGGCGATTAAAAAGTTGCTCAGGGCAATGAAGGGGGTGCCCAAGAAGTAGATGCGGGTGTACAGGCAGGCAAGCTCCAGAATATGTCCCTGATCCCCCAACGCCGCCAGCACGGGACGGCTGACGGCCAGTCCCACCAGCATGCACACCACCCCCGTCAAGGCGCCTACGATGAGGGAGCTGTGGACGGCACGGGAGGTGCCTTCCTTATCGCCCTTGCCAAGGTTTCTGGCCACCACCACGTTGGTGCCCACGGAAAAGCCCATAAAGATATTGAGAATCAGATTGATGAAGGCACCCGTGGTGCCGATGGCGCCGATGGCACCGTCCACCCCGGACATGCCGGCCACAATCATATCCGCCGCATTGTAGAGCATCTGCAGAAGGTTGGTGATCATCAGCGGCAGAGCAAAGCGGAAGACCTTCCCCAGCAGGGGCCCTTCCAGCATGTTCATTTCCTTTCTTTCAAAAAGCTTCATATCTATATATCCTCCTTCCCCGGTTTCAAAGGGTTTTTGCGTTTGTAACTGCGGCAGAAAAACCGCAATGGGAGTAATTATATGATTTTTTTGGGAAAAGTCAAGACACCGACAAAATTTTGGTGTATACTTCTTCACAGAACTATTGTAGCAGACGGCGAAGAAAAAAGAAACGAAAAATACCGCAAAAATCAAAAAATAGGGCTTGCATTTTGGGAGCGTCTGGGTTATAATGTCATGGTTCGTGATTAGAATAATACAAACAGGGGGTAAATGCTGTGGCAAACATCAAATCTGCGATTAAGCGTGCAGGCACCAACCGGAAAGAGAATCTCCGCAACCGCGAAGACCGTTCCGTTGTGAAGACCGCATTGCGCCGCTATGACGAAGCTCTGCAGGCTGACGATAAGGAAGCCGCCGAAGCCGCCTACACCAAGGCCGTCAAAGTGGTAGATCAGGCAGCAGCCAAGGGCATCATTCACAAGAATGCTGCCAACCACAAGAAGGCTCAGCTGGCTGTTAAGCGTGCATCCGCCAACTAACCCTATCTGCATAGATAGCAAGCCCTCTTCCCTTTTGGGACAGGAGGGCTGTTTTTATAATTTCGGGAGGTAACCCTCATGTCCATGGATGGCTTGAGTCTGGGACTCATGGTAAAGGAGCTGGCTCCCCTGCAGGGCAGCCGAATCGACCGGGTGCAGCAGCCGGATAAGGACTCCGTCATTCTATCCTGCCACGGCGCTTCCTGCGGGCGGGTTCGGCTTCTGCTGCATATACACAACGAGCTGGGACGCATCCAGCTTGTGGAGGAGGCGCCGGAAAGCCCGGCCGCCGCCCCTGCTTTCTGCATGCTTCTGCGCAAGCGGCTCATCGGCAGTAGGCTGGTGTCCATAGAACAGGCGGGGCTGGACCGTGTGGTGCGCTTCACCTTCTCCGGGCGGGATGAGTTCATGGACGAAAGCGCCTGCACGCTGGTGGCGGAGCTTATGGGGCGCCACGGGAATCTTTTCCTTTTAGATAAGGACGAAAAGATTCTGGACTGCCTGCGCCACATCGGTTTAGGCAGCGATGCCGCCCGTTTGTCCCTGCCCAACGTACTCTACGAGGCGCCGCCCAAGCAGGAAAAACTCCACCCGCTGACCGCCTCCCCCGAGGCGTTTGCGGGCATCACCACCCCTGCCCAGCTTATGGACCGCTTTGCCGGCATCAGCCGTCAGGTGTCCCGCCTTCTCTTTGAAGGGCTGGAGGGAGAACCCGCTTCCTATTTATACGCCTTTTTCCATAGCCTTGGGGAGGGTCGTTTCTCCCCCTGCATCGTTCCCGGCATAGGCCCCATGGCCTTTATGCCCCCCTCCCGTCCCGACGCCGTCCCCTACCCCACCCTGTCTCAGGCGCTGACCGCCCATTATCGGGAGCAGGATCTGCGTATGCGCATGGGGCGTGCGACGGGGGAACTGCGCACTCTGCTGGAGCGGCACCATGGCCGCACCCTCCGCAAGCTGGAGGCCTTCCGTCAGGAACTGGGAAACGAGGAGCAGGAAGCCCGCTTCCGCCTCTACGGACAGCTTTTGACCGGATACCATGGGACACTGCCCCGCGGGGCGCAGTATGTTATGGCGGACAATTACTATGTGTATCCCCCCGAGAAGGTGCAGGTGCCTCTGCAGGCAGATTTGTCCCTGCGGGAGAACGCCGCCAGATATTTTAAAAAGTACCAAAAGTGCAAAGCCGGACGGGAGTACGCTGCCGGGCAGATTGAGCCCTTGGAGAAGGAGCTGGCCTATTTGGAGAGCCAGCTTCTGTCCTTGTCTCTGTGCGAAACGGCCAAGGAAGCGGAGGAAATCCGTCAGGAGCTCATCGCCCAGAAGTACATCCGCCCGCCTCAGGGAAAAAAAGTCCCCAAGGCGCAGGGGAAGTCCCAGCCCATGGAGTTTGTCTCTTCGGAGGGGGTAAGCATTCTGGTGGGGAAAAACAATCGGCAGAATGACGAACTCACCCGCACGGCGCCCCCCAACGCCCTGTGGCTCCACGCCAAGGACATGGCGGGCTCCCACGTAATCGTCATGAGCGAAGGTATGCCCTCGGAGCAGACACTGGGGGAGGCCGCCGCTCTGGCCGCTTACTTCAGCAAGGGACGCACGGGAAGCAAGGTGCCCGTGGATTACGTTTTGCGGCGGTATGTGAAGAAGCCCTCGGGCAGTGCCCCCGGGCTTGTAATCTTCACCAACCAACGGACGCTGATGGCCGTGCCCGACGGAGACTTGGCGGGAAGGCTGAGAAAGAAGTAATCTATCCCCCCTCTTCTCACGCAAGGATGATTTTACGGCCGCAGACAAAGCCGCCTCTAATAAAAGATTTTCAATCAGGAGATTTTTATGAAACTGCTCATTGCATCCAACAACGCCCACAAGGTGCAGGAAATCAAAGCCATCCTCAAGGATTTCTTTGACGAAATGGTCACCTTGAATGAGGCCGGCCTTTCCATCGACGTGGTGGAGGACGGAGACACCTTCGAGAAGAACGCCGCCAAGAAAGCCCTGGAGGTGCTGGAAGCCAGCGGCTTTGACGCCGCTCTGGCCGACGACTCCGGTCTGTGCGTAGACGCCCTCCACGGGGCTCCCGGGGTTCACTCCGCCCGCTATGCGGGGGGCGAAGGCCACGACGATAAGGCCAACAACCGCAAGCTCATGGAGGACATGGCCAATGTGCCCGAAGAACAGCGCACCTGCCGCTTCGTCACCTGCGTGGCCTTGGCACGGAAGAACCGCCCCGTCCTCTGCTGCCGGGGAGAGGTGGAGGGACGGCTTTTGACCGCCCCTGCAGGAGAAAACGGCTTCGGATACGATCCCTACTTCTTCTATCCCCCCCTGGGGAAGACCTTTGCCCAGCTTACCTCTGAGGAGAAGAACAGCGTCAGCCACCGCCGCAACGCCCTGATTCATCTGTGCGGAGTGCTGGAGGGAGAGGACAACCACGAGATTCTCCACGACGCGCTGAAACTGCTCTCATGAAAATCGGCGTTTTTTCCGACACCCACGGGGATCTGCGCCCTCTGTTTTCCCTGCGGGAGAAGCTGGGGGAGCTGGACGCCGTCTTCCACTGCGGAGACTTTGCGGAGGAGGCACGGGACATAGGCGCCTTCTTCCACTGCCCCTACTATGCCGTGCGGGGTAACTGCGACTACTACAGCAGCGAGCCCCTGGAAAAGCTGGTGACCCTGGGAGGCAAGACCTTTCTCCTGCTCCACGGCCACACCTGCATGGGGGAAATGTCTCTTGCCTACAAGGGACAGATGGCCCACGCCGATGCCGTCCTCTTCGGCCACTCCCACGTTCCCTACGAATATTGGCACAACGGGATTCTGCTTTTGAACCCGGGCTCCCTGTCAAGGCCCCGGGCTTTGTCCAAGGCCGGGTGCGTGCTTTTGACCATTGAAGACGGAAACATCCGCACTCAAAGGCTGGAGGTATAAAAATCCCCGGTTTTGGGGCTTTCCTTTTCCCGCCCCTTTTTTGGTCACAAAAAATTCATTTACATTCCGCAACTCCTCCGACTTTTCGCCCTCCTTATCGGTTGACAGAAGGGGGTCTGAGGCGGTACACTGAACATACTTCATCCTGGGAGGAACTCCATGCTTCGGAAGCTTTCCGTTTTCTTTTTGACCCTGCTATTCTGTCTGTGCGCCCTTGTCCCCCAGGGAGAGGTGCGGGCGGACAGCTTTGATATGACCACCATTCGGGAGCGGTATGCCATTGTGGTAGACGCTTCCGATCCCTCCACGGCTCTGTACGGCTTGGAGAAAAACGCCGACGTTCAGTGCGCCACGGGCAGCACCATCAAGATTCTCACCTGCATTCTGGCCTTGGAAAAGGGGAATTTGGAGGATCTGGTCACCATCAGCGAAAGCGCCGTGGACTTCTCCAAGTACAATTCCCTCATGGGCATTGCTCAGGGGGAACAGTGGACCTTGAAGGATCTTCTCTACGGCCTTATGCTGCCCTCGGGGAACGATGCCGCCGTGGCCATTGCCCAGCACATCTCCGGCTCCACCTCCTCCTTTGCCGCCTTGATGAACAAGAAGGCCGCCGAAATCGGCATGACCAACTCCCACTTTATCACCGTCCACGGCAAGGATAAGGAAGGGCACTACTCCACCGCCCGGGATATGGCCAAACTCACGGCCTACGCCCTGCAGAACGAGACCTTCCGACAGATTGTTTCCACCACCACCTATACCTGCACCGACGCTTCCGGCAACCACAGCATCACGCTGACCAACAGCGACCGTCTACTGGTGGACGCCGTGTCCAGCGACGGTTCCTTTACCCCCAAGAGCCTGTTGTACCCCGACGCCATCGGCGTAAAGACCGGAGACACCAACGCCGCCGGCAAGTGCTTTATCGGCGCCGCCACCAGAGGGGGCACCACCCTCATCGCCGTACTGCTGGGAGGCACTTTGGACGATCCCGAGTATCTGGCCAACTCCATGAATATGAAGGAAAAGGCCAAGGATCCCTACAACGCCCAGCGCTTTGAGGATGCCATCGCCCTGTTTGACTATGCCTTCAAGCAGATGTCCGTGCTCATTACCGTGCAGGATCTCATCAACGCCGGCATGCCCGTGTCCTTTACCGTGCAGGTGCAGAACTACGCCTCCGACGATGCAAACGCCGGGCAGATTACCGCCTCGGCCAAGCTGGACACCGCCGCACAGCTTCAGCTTATGAAGCCCTTCTATGAGTCCCTTATGGCCAACCTTACCGCCGTGGCCCAGCCCCGCATCGGCACCATTGCCGCCCCCGTCAGCGAGGGAGACGTGGTGGGCACGGTGGAATACACCCTGGAGGGCACCGTTCTCTTTACCTCCAACCTGTACGCCGACCGAAGCGTCAAAGAGGGCATTCTTTCCACCCAGCCCACGGACAATGGCTCCGGCTCAGGAAGCGCCTCCAGCCTTATCGGCACCACCTCCACCTTGGACGGCTCCGGGGAAAAGAGCGGCGTTGGCTTCGGCACCATCCTTCTGTATGTGCTCATCGGACTCATCGTCTTTGCACTGGCCGCCTTTATCACCCTGATTGTCATCGCCCGTGTGCGCCGTGAAAAGCGCCGCCGGGAGAAGGCCGCCCGCCGCCGCCGTCAGCAGCAGCGTCTGCGTCAACAGCGGGAGCGGGAACGGGAGGAACTGTGAGCCTCTTCAAGAAACCGCATATGCGCCGTCCGGGTGCCTTTTTGGCCGCCCTGACGGCTTTTCTTTGCCTGATTTGCCCTCTTTCCCCTGTTTTTGCAGAGGAGGAGCGTCCTGATTTGGAGATTTTTCCCGAGTCCTCCGTCCTCCTTTGCCGCAGCGACAGCCCGGAGATTCCCGTGGAGGGGCTGGAAAAGGCTCCCGATGAAACCGCCTACCCTGCCAGCATCACCAAGGTGCTCACGGCTTTGGTGGCCTTGGAGCAGGGGGATTTAGAGGATCTGGTGACCATCTCCGCCCATACCGTTGACTTAAGCCGTGTAAACAGCAAGATTGGCGTCAAGGAGGGGGAGGTATACACCCTGCAGGATCTGCTTTACGGCATGCTGCTGCCCTCCGGATGCGACGCCGCCAGAGCCATTGCCGAGCATATGGGCGGCAGTGAAGAGGCCTTTGCCGATTTAATGAACGAGAAGGCGTATGCCTTAGGCATGGTCAATTCTCATTTTTCCAACGCCAGCGGTCTCCACGATGAAAACCAGTATACCACTGCAAGAGACCTTGCCCGTCTTGGAGCGGCGGCGGCGGAAAACGAGGCCCTGTGCGAAATTCTCCAGACCTCTTCCTATGAGATTCGGGAGCAGACCACGGGGCGCATTATCACCGTGCGCAACATCAACCGCCTGATTACCGACCCCAAGCCCTCGGAAGAGTATGAAAAGGTCACCGCCCTGTACCCCTGGTGCATTGGCGGCAAGACGGGAAGCACCAACGCCTCGGGACGCACCTATCTGGCCATGGCGAGAAAAAACGGCATCACCCTGATCTGCGTGCTGTTGGGGGACAAGGTGCCCACCAAGGGTCTTGAGAACCGTGCCTACGATGAGGTGCAGGCCAACCGCTTTTTGGAGGCCGTGTCCCTCTTTGAATACGGCTTTGCCAGCCTTATGCCGGAGGTATCCATATCGGATCTTGTCAGCCGGGGACTGGCCGCCCGTTTTACCGTGGAGGTGCAGGACGGGGACGGCACCCGCATGCTGACCTCAGTCCCCCAGACCGAAGGGACTATGCTCTACCCCCTCCCCCGTGCCGCCTACGAGGCTCCCGAAACCATTACCGCTCAGGTGGAGCAGTACTACTTAACTGCCCCGGTGCAGAAGGGAAAA
>CAZPCH010000040.1:0-8523 GCA_964585055.1 uncultured Christensenella sp.
GGTAGGAGACCCCTGTGCAGGTTTGGACGATGCGGCTGATCTGCCGCTGGCTGTAGTGGAAGCGGCGGGACAGGGTCTCCAGGGTCACGGCAGCGTAGTTGGTCTGGATATAGCTGAGAATGGCGGAGAATTCGTGCTTCCAAAAGAAGTCCTCTCGGCGGGGCAGACGCGCCGTGCCCTCGTAGCGGCGCAGGAGCAGGATAAAGAAGGTGCTCATAAGGGCGTTGAGAAGCTGGGATTGATAGGGGGCGTCCTGATAGTATTCCCTGTAAATCTGGGTCAGAAGGCGGCGGATATCCTCATCCTCCCCCGTCTCAAAGTGCAGGTAGGAGCTGGGATGCTGGCCGCTGAGCGCCTGACGGAAGAAAGCGGCCATAAGGCTATGGGCGGGAAGCTGGTTCCAGAACACCTGATCGAAGGTGCTGGAGCGCACCATGTAGTAAACCAGCACGCTGTCGTCGGAGAAGCAGGGACTGGCGTGGACGGCGGAGGGGGACAGAATCAGCACCGTCCCCGGCTTAAGGTGAATGACCTCGTTCTCAAAATGAATGGGGCAGGTGCCGGAGAAGGCATAGTAGATTTCAAAGTAGGAATTGGTATGCCAGTGGGAGGGCATGTACCGAAGCATGCGGCCCACGGAAATATCGTGGCCGGAGAGGATATACCGCTCCTCGCTTTGGGTGGAGTATCCGGAGGACAAAAGGGACAGGGTGCGGCTGTCCATAGGGTCAAAAAGAAGCCGCTCCGCCAGTTCCGCCATGGGAGTACCCGTAGGCCGCACGGGAATGTCCGAAAGGGAAAAGTCCGTGGGACGGCCGTAGGACTCCGCCATCCAACGGATGTAGTCCGTCAGTTCCTGAGAGGAGAGAATGTGGGAGCGGATATCCGGCCTTTTAAGCAGGCAGTCTTTGAGCATATTTTCCAGAAGCGTCATGGGCAAATGTGCAAGGGGCGCAGGTGTCTCCATAAAAACCTCCATGTCCGAAAATGCGAATCTATTGACTGTTATTGTAAAAGACTTTTCAAAAAATATCAAGTAAAATAAAGAAAAAACAAAAATCTACGGATGCAAAATTGCAAAGGAGGACAGGCAATGGGCTTTTCAAAGGATTTTTTGTGGGGTGCGGCCAGTGCGGCGGAGCCGGTGGAAGGCGCTTGGGAGGCGGACGGGAAGGCTCCCAGCATTTGGGATGTGACCGCCCCCAAGCAAGTGAAGCATGGGGAGACCCCT
This sequence comes from uncultured Christensenella sp., assembly GCA_964585055.1. Taxonomy (GTDB): domain Bacteria; phylum Bacillota; class Clostridia; order Christensenellales; family CAG-138; genus RUG472. The sequence goes on from CAZPCH010000040.1 coordinate 1,232, forward strand.
CACGAAGCCTGCGACCACTACCACCGCTACAAGGAGGATGTGGCCATTATGAAGGAGCTGGGGCTTAAGTCCTACCGCTTCTCCGTAAGCTGGCCCCGCATTGTGCCCCAAAAAGGGGTCATCAACCCCAAGGGACTGGCCTTTTATGGGGCTTTGGTCAAGGAACTGCGCAGTGCGGGCATTGAACCCATTGTGACCCTGTATCATTGGGATTTGCCTTTGTGGGCCCATAAAGAGGGCGGCTGGAAAAACGGGAAGATTGTAGACTGGTTCGCCTTTTATGTAGAGGCCGTGGTGGAGGCCCTGTCCGATGAGGTGCAGTACTGGATTACCCTCAACGAGCCCCAGATGTTCATGGGGCAGGGGTATATCACCGGCATTCACGCCCCCTTCCAAAAGAGCATTCCCTCAGTCTTTGCCCTGTCCAAAAACGTTCTGCTGGCTCACGGCCGAGGGGTGCAGGTCATTCGGGAAAACGCTAAGCGTCCCCCAAAGGTAGGGGTGGCCATGGCCGCCAGCGCCTTTATTCCCGAGGGGGAGGAAGAGGAAGCGGTAGAATGGGCCTATGAGAACACCTTCTCCGAAAAGCCCGCCATGTTTGGCAATAGCTGGTGGGGAGACCCCATGGTGCTGGGGAAGGCACCTTCCATGCTGAAAAGAACTCTGAAGGAAAAGGATTTGGCGCAGATTTGCCAAAAGCTGGACTTTATAGGCGTCAACGTGTACCAGCCCTTTAACTATGAGTGCTCCTGGGCAAAGAGCACCCCCATCTGGCGGGGGATGCCCCGCACGGTGCAGGGCTGGCCCATTGCGGGAGACACATTGTACTGGGTGGTGCGCTTTTATCACAGGCGCTACGGTCTCCCCCTTATGGTTACGGAGAACGGCATGTCCAATGGGGACTTTGTCATGCTGGACGGCAAGGTGCACGATCCTCAGCGGACGGACTTCATCCACAGGTTTTTAAAGGGACTAAAGCGGGCGGCAGAGGAAAATATCCCCCTGCTGGGCTATCAGTACTGGTCCATTTTGGATAACTTTGAGTGGGCGGAGGGGTACGACACCCGCTTCGGCCTTGTGTACGTGGACTATAGAACCCAGGAGCGCATCATCAAGGATTCGGGATATGACTACGCCCGCATCATCCGCACCAACGGAAATGAGCTTTGAAGCCGAGAGAAAATTCGGCTTATTATAAGAAAACAAAAGGAGAGAACGTATGCGGTTTTTAAGCAAGGGTCTGTTTGAAAAGAACTTCATGCAGACAAAAATCACCACCCACAGCATGTCCTTTAAAGAGAAGCTCTACGGCTATGCTCTTGGCCCCGGATTTGTGGTTTTGTACTACACCATGGTATTGAGCCTGCGGGAAATCTTCTATATGCAGATTATGCAGCTCAACAACCTCTTCCACAACAACTACACTTACTTTATCCTGCAGACCGTCTCCAGCATCGTCGGCGTGGCGGCAGGCATCCTCATTAACTACGTTACCGAGCGCACCGTATCCAAGGCCGGCCGCTTCCGCCCCTATGTACTCATAGGCACCTGGGTCATGGCCTTCTCCGGCATCGGTATGTTCTGGACGCCCTTTGCCTACGGCAGCACCGCCCAGCTTGTGTGGCTGTACGGCGCCAACATCCTCTATTACGGCATCGGCGTGGTCATGTACCGCCTCAGAGAGCAGGTGGTCTCCGTCAGCACCCGCAATGTGCTGGAGAGAAACTTCGTCACCACCATGCGCAGCACCATTATGAACATGATTCCCGGGGTTTTTGTGTCTCTGGTGGTCATGGGCTTCCTCTATGACCGGGTGCTCTTAAAGGACACCACGGGGGACTACTGGCGGCTGTTCATCGCCATCCCCGCCGCCATTGCGCTGGTGTTCTCTTTGGTGGAATACTTCTTTACCAGAGAGCGGATTACGGAAGAGAACCGGGAGATGGTGCAGGAGACTCGGCAGGGAACGCAGACCCATACCCTCGGCGGGCAGCTGAAAATTCTGCTGACCAACAAGTACTATGTTATGAGCATGCTGGTGCTCATGGCCGCTTTGTTCTATGACTACATGCAGGGCGCCAACAGCCGCACCTACATGGTGCAGTATATCTTAGGCGGCAACGAGGAGAACAACTTGCAGTTTTTGTATCTCATGCTTTCCATGCAGCCTACGGCCATCGGGGCGGTGGTGGTGCCCATCCTTTCAAGAAAGTACGGGGCACGGAAGATTATGCGGGTATCCTCCCTTATCACTCTGGGCGGCATTCTCATTTCCCTGCTTAACCCCTACAACTTTGTCAACGCCTTGGCGGGGGGCTTCATCTTTGCCGCAGGAATCTTTGCCGTGACCAATATGTACTTCGTCTTCTCCCAGCAGGCGGCGGACGATATCGAGCACAAGCACGGCTTCCGCTATGAGGGCACCTTGGCCAACGGCATTATCGTGGCGGCCTACACCCTGCTTATGACGCCCTTCTCCTCCCTCTATGAGACGGTGCTTTCCGCTCTGGGCTTTAGAGCCCCTGAAACCGTCAACGGCGTGCTCACCGTCTTTGCCCAAAACGAGGCCGTCAACAACTGGATGCTCTTTGCCTATTACGGCAGCTATGCCATTATGGCTGTGGTTGTATTTGTAGTGTGCCTGTTCTTTGATTTGGAAAAGCGCATGCCCGAGATCCATGCGGATTTGAAGGAGCGCCGCAAGGCAGCGGTGCTGGCCGCCGGAGGCGTTTGGGTGGACGAAGAGGAATTGGAGCGGCAGAAGCTGGAGGAGGCTAAAGCTCTGACGGAGGAAAACCGCATTAAAGATCTGCAAACCAAATGTCAAAAGAAAGGGCTGGACTTTGAGACAGAGAACAGAAAGTATCTTGAAAAGCTGGCCAAAAAGCAGGCCAAGCAGGAAAGAAAGAACCAAAAGCGGCGCAAGGCATAATGGGGGCAGCTATGAAGCAGGTCTATAACAGCATTCGCCCGGGAAAGCTCTGGCTGGATACGGAAGGAAAGCCCATTCAGGCCCACGGCTTGTCCGTATTCTATAACGAGCAGGAGGGTCTATGGTACTGGTACGGCGAAAATAAGGAAAAGACCGACGGCAAAGGAAATATCTGGCACTGGGGGGTGCGGCTGTATACCTCCAAAGACTTATACAACTGGGAGGACAAGGGGCTTATAATCCCCCCTCAGCCGGAGGATTTGCAGAGCCCCCTGCATCCCACCTACTGCATGGACAGACCCCACATTCTCTACTGCGAGAAGACGGGAAAGTATGTGGCTTGGCTGAAGATTATGGCCGGGGAAGTCAGCCAGTTCTACAGCATTCTTACTGCGGACAAATTTGAAGGGCCCTACACCTTTGTCCATAAGATGTACAAGCCTCTGCAGATGGACTCCGGGGATTTTTGCCTTCACGTGGACAAGGAGACGAAGAAGGCCTATATCTGGTTTGAACGCCCCCACTTCCAGCAGATTTGCGCCACTCTCAGCGACGAGTACACGGAGGTCAGCGGGGAGTATTCCGTCCATTACGACGGTCTGCGTCCGCCCCTTACCCGAGAGGCCCCGGCATACTTTGAGCGCAGAGGGAAGAAGTATTTGATTACCTCCGGCACCAGCGGCTACTACCCCAACCCCAGCCGGTTGTGCACCTTTACGGACTACCATGGGGAATATACCGACTTGGGGGACATTTGCCGAGGGGATAAATACGCCAACACCTTCAACGCTCAGATTAGCTGTGTCATCCGCCTTCCCGGCACGGAAAAGTACATTGCCTGTGCCGACCGCTGGATGCCCCAGTGGTGGGTGAACCTGATGTCCAAGCAGATTATCTCGGGCATGGAGCGGCACTTTCAAGACTACGTTCCCGATGAAAGCCCTCGGGACATTTGCCCCCTGCCCGGGAGGGAAAGCCCCCACAGGGAGAACACTGCCGTCTCCCGTTATGTGTGGCTGCCCATAGAGTGGGAAGGGGACAGACCCTATATCCGCTGGCAGAAGGAGTGGACGCTGTAATCCCCCTTAAGAAAAACATAAACAAAACCGGCCTGCTCCCTTTGAGATAGGCCGGTTTTTGCGCAGAGGTTTATTCTTCAATAAGGCAGGTTGCAATGCTTTGGGGCTGAACCGCCGCTTTTGCACACATATCCCCAAGACGGATATAGACGGGAAGACGCCGATCCGTTCTGTTCAGCAAAACCACCGCAATGCCCTTTGAAGTTTGAAAGGCGGTTGCTTCCAAATCCGTTGTATAGCGGCTGAGTCCAATGCGAACCGCCCCCGGATGCAGGAAACTGCTGAAGTGACCGATATAGCTTCGCAATTCTCTTTCCATTAGCCTTTTTTCGCCTGTATGGAACAGATAGGGGGCATCGCAGTAATTTTGAACATGGTTGGGGCCGCCCGATTCATCCAGCACCAGGTTCCAATCCAGAAAGGTATCCATGCCTTCGTTCAGATTGCCGATTATATCGTGGGCATACTTTTGGGCGTTTTTCAGATGGCTCTCCTTGCTATACTTGCTGAACTCAATACAGGCTTCGGACAGAAGCAGCTTTTTGCCGGGAAAGCGTTCTTTGATCATACGGAGAGACTCGAAGTGATCGCCGCTGTACCAGTGGAAGGCAATGCCTGCAATCATGGAATCCGTTTCCTCGTCTATAATGGCTTCGGCCCATTCCAAGGCCCGCTCCTTGTTGTGATCCCAGATGTACACCTCTATATCCTCCAGCCCGTGGGACAAAAGGGAAGGCCAAAGGTAATCCCTGAGAAAGTCCTTTTCCTCCTTTGCCGTGTAGATACAGGAGTCCCATGTTTGCACGGCCTTGGGTTCGTTTTGCATGGTAAGCATGGTGACGTGAAAGCCTCGGCGGCGGTATTCTTCTATATAGCGGCATATATATTCTGCCCAGCGTTTGCGATAGCAGGCCTTCAGCTTTCCGCCGTGACTGCGTTGTCCGTTGGTTTTCATGTAGGCCGGGGGACTCCAAGGGGAGAGCATAATCTCCAGCTTTCCTCCGCAGGCCTTTTCTGCATCCGCCAACATAGGCAGAATATAGGCTTCCACCCGCTCAAAGGAGAATTTTTCCAAGAGGGCATCCTGCTCTTCACCGGCGGCTTCATACTGCCTTAAGGAAAAGTCGCAGCTATCCATGGGAATTCGAACAAAGCGGTATTGCATGTTGTCCCGCCCGAAATACTCCCGCATCATCTCTTCCTTCTGCCGAGAATCCATCAGGGAATAGACATAAGCCGCAGAATCGGTAATGGCGCCGCCGAAGCCGGATAGGGTTTGATAGGTAATCCGGGGATACAGGTTGAGCAGCAGTTCCTCTCTGCCTCCATCCTCTTCAAAGGGAATGCATGTTTGCGTGGTGTGCCGAAGACCGTTTTCATACACCGTAGAAATATACCTTAACTCCATGTCCGTCTCATCCTTTCTGAAAATAAACGTCTATATGCGGTACGGCGCCTTTCCGCACTTCCAGCGCCCAGGGGTTGGGGATGGTATCTCCGTGAACATCCACGAAGCCGTCCTTCGTATAAAGCCTGTAACGGTTAATCCGATACCCGCCGGGCTTAAGCTCCGTTAAACTGCCTGTATGGTATAAAACCTCCGTGCTTTTGAGAAAAGTGCCCATAAGGCCTTCCGGGCATAGAAGCTCCTTGGGGATGGCGGGACGAAATCGCAGGCTCAAACTGCCGTTCTCCAGGAAAAAGGGGGCTTTTCCAAAGAGCATCCGATTCCAAATGGAGATAAACTCCGCCGTGCTCCCGGACAAACGGGCAACATAGCCTCGGCCGTGAGAGGCAGTATCCGGATTCACCGAAGAGAGCAGAAAGCTGGAGTTTTCCAGGGTACTGCGCTTATACTGTTCCGGGGGAAGAAAGGGAATGGCCGCCGCCGTGAAGGCAGTGAAAAAGGAATCGTACATGCCGCACTCCAAAAGAGAAAGCAGATATTTGTACTCCATATGAAGCCAGACGGATTCATTCTCCAGCCACCCCGGCGGAAATGCCCGTGCCCGTCCCACTTCATAGGGAACCTCCCGCAAGGAGGCGTTGAGCTTATACATCCCCAGCTTTCGATCAAAAAGGGGGCTGTTTTGAACCGCCTGTATCATTTCCTCTTTGACTTTGTCGGGCTGCTTGGTTTTCAGCCAACGGGCAGGCCCTTCCAGAAACAGCGGCAATGTTGCCTGCTTTAGCTTTTTCGGCAGGACTCCGTTGTCCTCATTCACCGTTTCTTCCGCTTCATAATAAAAATAAGTGGGGCAAATGCCGCCATTTTTTTCCGTCTCTTCTTGAATCGCACGCCTTAAGGAATCGGCGAGACGGCTTAATAGGGCCTTTAAATGGTCTTTGTACAAAGGAAGGCGCACCCCGGAAAGGCCGTCCTTGGTGTCGGCTCTGTATTGATCCCGAATTTGGTTGCGTTCCATCCATTTTTCAAACTTGGAAGCATCCCTTTTATCAAGGGCAGAAACGGCTTCCAGCAAATGGGCAATCTCCTCGTACACTTCTATAAATGCGGGGAACAGGGACATGCGATCCAGCAAATACTCCAAAAGCCGCAAAAGCTCACAGCCCTCGGCAACGCTGGCCCCCAGCAGTCCCGGCAAGCCATTGAGCGCATCGTTCCACCCGGGCTTGCCTCCCTCCATTTCTACCGCCGCACCGGATAGATCCAATGCAGCATATTTGACGGCGCATAAAAGCAAAAGCTTTTCCGCCAACGTGCTCCGTGCCGCACTGCCGTTTCTTGTCAGCGTCCATTTCTCTTCCCTCGGCGCCTGCACAACACAGCGATACTGCCTAAGCCCCTTCTTTGTCATGCAATAGCGTTCCCCTTGGGGCAGCACCGACGCCTGGGGGGCAAACCACCGCAGCTTCGGCTTTTCAAACAAAACTTCCTGCTCTTTATCGGGAAATACAGCCGCCTCATTTTCCAGCAGATCCAGCAAATATGTCCAGTGATCCGACCAGTATCCTTCCTGAAAATGGGCCATGGGTTCCGGTACGGAGTCAGCAATCACATCTGCCAGGAAGGACTCGGGAGCATCAAGATGCCATTTTTCCGCCTCCATTGCCAAAGTGCCTATGGAGAAGGGACGGCGCAGAAGCGCTTCCGCCTTTTCTCGAAAACAGGGATTCAATCGAGCGGACAGTTCCTTTGGATGCTCGGCGCAATACCAGACTGGCTCCAGCACCAGAGGGTTATAGCCGTCCGGCTGAAGCAATTCGAAAAACAGTCGGATATTGAATACTCCCGCCGTCGGATTCACGAACACATCGGA
>CAZPCH010000041.1:0-8443 GCA_964585055.1 uncultured Christensenella sp.
CCGCAAAGGTGAAAGGCTTGGGGACCACGCCTACGGTGAGGATGCCCATCTCCTTGGCGCACTGGGCTACTACGGGAGCAGCGCCCGTGCCGGTGCCGCCGCCCATGCCGCAGGTGACAAAGACCATGTCTGCGCCCTGAAGGCACTCGACGATGGCGTCCCGGCTTTCCTCGGCGGCTTTGCGGCCGATTTCGGGATCGGCGCCTGCGCCCAGACCCTTGGTGAGCTTTTCACCGATTTGTACCTTTACGTCGCCCTTGTTGAGAGCCAGCGCCTGCTTATCCGTATTGACGGCGATGAATTCCACGCCCTGAAGGCCGTACTGCACCATGCGGTTCACCGCATTGCAGCCTGCGCCGCCAACGCCTACGACTTTGATCTGAGCGAAGGATGCGCCCTGAAAATTCTGATCGAACATTGTAAATCCCCCTTAGTTATTTGGTGAAGAAGTCTTTTATTTTCTGAAGCAGTGAATCGAACTTCTCTTCACTGCTGCTGACAGCCGTATCTTCCTGGGGCTTGTTGGCCCGAAGAACAAAGTCCAGTGCGCCGAAGGCACTGCAGTAGTTGGGCGAGGACAGGCGAGGCGTCCAAGGCATGTCCCGCTTGAGGGGCAAATTCAAAGCCTTGCGCAAGAAGTCCAGCCCTCCCCGCATCATGAGCAGTCCGCCGCCGGACACATAGACCGAGGGACGGGCGTCCAGATTTACCCCTATGCGCTCCATCTCCCGCCGAAGCATTTTGGCCAGCTCCGTGGCTCGGGCTTCCACAATATAGGAGATGGCGGAACGGGAGACCTTCTTGCTTCCCGCCGCCGTGCGCAGAATCTCATCCTTGTCCTGCACGTCCAGGGAGAACACATACCGCCTTTTGGCCTGCTCTGCCGCTTCCAAAGGCACATCCAGCCCAAAGGACAGATCGCTGGCGAACTGATACCCGCCTACAGGCAGGGTGCTGATGGCGGTCAGGGCGGTGTTTTCCACCACGGAAATCTCCGTCTGGTGATACCCTACGTCGATGAGCACCGCCGGCCGCACCCGCTCCTTTTCGGGGATGAGCATAATGGACTCTCCCAGCTGAGAGCTGATGCACATGCTGATTTCCACGCCCATATCGTCCAGAGACTCCTGCACCGTGCGGATGAACTCCTCCTGCACGAACATGTGGGAGATGAGGGCGGATATTTCGTCGGTGGTAATGCCCTCGGGCACCTCCGCGGAGGCGATTCCGTCCACCATAAAGAACACGGGGGTACTGTGCATGAGGGTGTACCCCGGTTTTTTCTTACAGTCGTCCAGAGACAGGGCGATGAGACGGTCTATGTCCGCAGACTCCACCTTTCTCTTCCCGCCCAAAGACATGGTGGCATCGGTGAGAATCAAGTCGGAGAAAGCGGCGGGCACGGTCAAAGCAACATCCCGAATGCGGATGCGGCTTTCCTGCTCCGTCTTCTGCAAAGCCTCCACCACAGCGTTGTGCAGACTCTGCTTGTCCAAAAAGGCACCGTCCCGAAAGCCTTCGCAGGGGCAAACACCGGCCCCGTGCACCACGATGCCGTCGCCGTCGCCCATGCTGCCGCACAGACAAACCACTTTTGAACTGCCTATATCCAATACCGCAGCGGGTCTCATACCGTTCCTACGCTCCCTTATCCATTCACGGTAATTCCGTGCACGCTAAAAAATGCGGAACCACCCAGCTATACGAATGAATTATAGCATAGACTGACGGTTGGACGCAACAGGAAATCCGCCGGGATTTCGTCTTTCCTGTAACATTTTAACCGGAAAATGCAACATCCATGAGGCGAAAGTATAAATCTTTTTCTTTTTTCGGCATTTTTTCTTCGATTTTGACGGAAGAAACACAAAAAGCAGTAGATTTTCGCCGAAATCTCCTCCCCGATTCCCCCTGTGCCCTTGTGAGAAAAAAACGGATATGGTATAATGCCTTGTCTATGAAACAAGGAGAGCTTGCAATATGAAATGGCTGGAAATTGCTGTATATACCACCGATGCAGGATTGGACACCGTCTGCGCCGCTTTGGACAGCGTGGGCATTACGGGTCTGAGCATTGAAGAGAGCCGCACCGCCGCCGCCGCTTTTTTGCGGGAGAGCGTTTTGTACTGGGACTATGCGGACATGAGCAAAATCGGCACGGACACCCCCTGCGTCAAAGGATACGTGGCGGACTGCCCGGAGAATCAGTCTCTGGCGGAGGACGCAAAGGCCGCCGTGGAGCGGCTGAAGACTTTGGACTTGGGCATCGACCTTGGGTCCTTGGCTGTGACGGTGAATTCTTTGGACGAAGAGGACTGGGCCAACAACTGGAAAAAGTATTATAAGCCCCTGTCCATTGGCGACAGGCTCCTGGTGTTGCCCAGCTGGGAGCCCGAACCGGATACGGAGCGGGTGATTTTGAAGCTGGATCCCGGCATGGCCTTCGGCTCCGGCGCCCACCATACCACCAGAATGTGCCTGGAGCTGTTGGAAAAAACGGTGCAGCCCGGGGACACCATGCTGGACATGGGCTGCGGCAGCGGGATTTTGTCCATCGCTTCCCTGCTGTTGGGGGCGAAAAAGGCCGTGGCCGTGGACATTGACCCCATTGCCGAGACCATCGCCCGGGAGAACGCCGCCATGAACGGGCTGGGGGAAGAGGTCTACGACATCCGCATCGGCAATTTGATTGGGGATGAAGACTTGCAAAAGGCCATCTATGAAAAGTATCCCGTAGTGGCCGCCAACATTGTGGCGGACGTTATCTTGGCCCTGTGCCCTTATGCAAAAACCGTGGTGGCGCCGGGAGGCACCTTCATCGTCTCCGGCATCATCGACGATCGGGAGAAGGAAGTGGAGGCGGGTCTGCAGGCCGCAGGCTTTGAAGTGAAGGAAGTCCTTTGCTCCGACTGCTGGTATGCCCTGCGCTGCGTGAACCCCCAATGAGCCGGTTCTTTGTAGCATCCCAAACCACCCCCGTCATTGAGGGGGAGGACTATAAGCACCTTGCCTCCGTGCTTCGCATGAAGGCGGGGGAGGTTGTGACCCTGTGCGACGGGGCGGGCATGGAGTGCAAAGCCCAAATCACCGCCCTTACGGGGAAGCAGGCCCTATTGACCCCCGGGCCGTGGACGCCCTGCAAAAGCGAGCCCGCCCATCGGGTGACCCTCTTTCAGTGTCTGCCCAAGACGGGGAAGATGGAGGTCATCCTGCAAAAGTGTACGGAGCTGGGGTTTTCTGCCTTGGTGCCCGTGGTCAGCCGGCGGTGCGTGGCGCTGCCGGGGAAGGAATATGAAAAGAAGCGGCAGCGGTACGAGAAGGTAGCCGAGGCCGCCGCAAAGCAAAGCGGGCGGGGACGCATTCCCGCCGTGACCATGCCCGAGGACATGGGCAAGCTGGATTTTTCCGCCTACGATCTGGTGCTTTTGGCCTACGAAGGGGAGCATGCTCTGACCTTAAAGCAGGCCCTTAGTGAGGATCCGGGAAAGAACATCGCCCTGCTCATCGGCCCCGAGGGGGGCTTTGAGGAGGAGGAGGTCAAACTGGCCGTAGAGAAGGGAGCGGTGTCCGTGTCTTTGGGCACGAGAATTCTCAGGACGGAAACCGCCGGTATGGCCATGCTGGCCCAGCTTCTCTTTGCGCTGGAAGGATAGAAGAGGCAAGGAATATGAAAGCAGCATTTTTCACCTTGGGCTGTAAGGTAAACCACTACGAAACCGCCGCCATGGAGGAGCTGTTCCAAAAGGCGGGGCATGAGGTGGTGCCCTTTGAAAGCCCGGCGGATGTATATATTGTCAACACCTGCACCGTCACCATGACGGCGGACAAAAAGTCCCGTCAGATGATTGCCCGCGCCCACACCCTCTCCCCTCAGGCCCCCGTGCTGGCCGTAGGCTGTTACAGCGAAGTGGCCAGAGACAAGGTGCAGACCCTTCCCGGGGTGGCGGCGGTGCTGGGCACCGCCCAGCGGCAGAGGATTGTGGAGATTGCGGAGGACGCCGTGCTGGGGCGGCCTGTGGACACCAAGACCCTTCCCCCCTTTCAGCGGCGGGAGTTTGAGACTTTGTCCGCCGTAGCCGACGACCGCACCCGGGCCACCTTAAAGGTGCAGGACGGCTGCGTGCAATTTTGCACCTACTGCGCCATTCCCTTTGCACGGGGGGCGCTGAAAAGCCGTTCTTTGGAAAGCTGCCGCAGGGAGTTTATCGCCCTTGCGGAGGGGGGCTACAAAGAAGTGGTGCTGGCGGGCATCCAGCTTTCCGCCTACGGGAAGGACTTAAAGGAAGGAACGGACTTGTGCAGCCTCATAGAGCTGGCGGATGCCTGCGGCATTTTAAGACTTCGGCTGGGGTCTCTGGACCCAAATCTTGTAAATGAAGACTTCTGCCGCAGGGCGCAAAAGAGCAGGAGCTTGTGCCGCCAATTCCATTTGTCCCTGCAGAGCGGCTCGGACACGGTGCTGGAGCGGATGAACCGTCCCTATACGGCGGCGGACTACCGTCATGAGGTAGAGATGCTCCGCAAGGCCATGCCCGACTGCGCCATTACTACGGATATCATTGCAGGCTTCCCCGGGGAGACGGAACAAGAGCACAGAGAAACCATGGACTTTGTGCAACAGATTGGCTTTGCCCGCATCCACGTGTTCCCCTATTCCCGCCGCCCGGGCACCAAGGCGGACAAAATGCCCGGTCAGCTTACCCGCAAGGAGAAGGAGGCAAGGGCCAGAGAACTGATTGCCTTGGGGGAGAAACTGGAGGAAGCCTATATTGACAGCCTTCTGGGCACGGAGCAGGAAGTGCTCATGGAGGAAAACGGAGAAGGATACACGGGAAACTACGTCCGGGTGCGCTGCGGCGCTGCGTCAGGGGAACTTGCCAGGGTTCGTATCGTCGGACGAGTGAATAAAACAGCGATAGGAGAGATATTGCCATGAGTTGTTTGTTTTGCAGCATTGCGGAGGGAAGCATCCCTTCCGCCAAGGTCTATGAGGATGAAAAGGTCTACGCCTTTAAGGACATTGCCCCTCAGGCGCCTGTACACGTTTTGATCATCCCCAAAAAGCACATTGAAAGCGCACAGGCCGTTGCCGAAGAGGACAACGAACTTTTGTGCAGCATGTTCGCCGCCGCCCGGCACATTGCCCGGGAGATGGGGGTGGACAAGACGGGATACCGTTTGATTACCAACGTAGGCGCCGACGCCGGGCAGACCGTGCCCCACCTGCACCTGCACCTCTTGGGAGGTAAGCCCCTGAAGTGGGATAACTAAGAGGCCCATAAGCCATGATAGAAGTAAAAACCGTCTCCGGAAGAAGGGACATTAAGAAATTTGTCCTCTTCCCTCTGGAGCTTTATAAAGGTAACCCAAATTTCATCCCGGACATGGTGTCCAGCCAGATGGACGACTTGATGGAGGACAAAAATCCCGCCTTTGAGTACTGTCAGGCACGAAGCTTCCTTGCTTATAAGGACGGGAAAATTGCGGGACGGGTGACGGGGCTTTTGAACCCCCGTGCCAACGAGAAGGACGGCCACAACCACCTGCGCTTTACCAATCTGGACTTCATCGACGATGAAGAGGTGGCGGATGCCCTTTTTGCCGCTTTGGAGGGGTATGCCCGGGAGCTTCACTGCACGGGTATCCACGGGCCTCAGGGCTTTACGGATATGGACAGGGAAGGCATGCTGGTGGAGGGCTTTGAGGAAAAGTCTCTGTTTTTCACCAACTACAACTATCCTTATTATATGAAGCACATGGAGCGGATGGGCTTTGTAAAGGAAGTGGACTGGCTGGAGTATCAGATCACCATTCCCGAAACCGTGCCCCCGAGGCTGACGGCCATTGTGGAGAATGCCAAAGAGAAGCACAACATCCACATTGCGGATTTGTCCGACAGGAAGAACCTGCCCAAGTACATTCGGGACGTCTTCGCTTTGTACAACGAGGCCTATCAGGTGCTCTTCGGCATGGTGCCCTTGACCCCCAAGCAGATTGACAAGTACCTGCGGGAGTTTATGCCCCTGATTTCCAACCGCACCTCCGCCTTTGTCTACAACGACAAGGACGAACTGCTGGCCTTCGGGGTGGCCTGTCAGTCCATCTCCGATGCCAACCGCAAGTCCAAGGGACGCATGTTCCCCTTTGGCTGGGCACGGCTTTTGAAGGCCCTGTACGGACGCAACGAGTGCGTGGACATGTTCCTCATTGCCGTCAAGCCGGAGCTCAAGGGCTCGGGGCTCAATCTGGTGGTCATAGAGGACTTGCTCTCTAAGGCCATGAAGCACGGCGCCAAATACGGGGAAACGGGGCCTCAGCTGGAGACCAACAAAAACGTGCTGTCCATGTGGCGGCTGTTCAACGCCCGCCAGCACAAGCGCCGTCGGTGCTACCTAAAGACTTTTGAGAAAGAGAATCCTGCCGAAACGTTGCATTCTCAGACGTAAATGCGTATAATAGCATAGCAGCAGGCATAAAAAACGGAGGCGATTACAGTGGCAGTGACATTGGACCATGTAAAGCATATTCATCTTATCGGCATCGGCGGATGCAGTATGAGCGGCATTGCGGAGATTCTCCGCTCTCAGGGGCACGAGATTACCGGCTCCGACCGGGAGACCTCCCAGTTTACCCAAAAGCTGGAGGCACAGGGGATTCACGTATCCATTGGGCAGAAGGCCGAGCAGGCGGAAGGGGCGGATTTGGTCATCTACTCCGCCGCCATTAAGCCCGACAACCCGGAGCGGCAGTATGCCCGGGAGCACGGCATCCCCGAAATGGAGCGCAGTGTGGCCTTGGGGCAGCTTTCTGCTCGATACCCCCAGGTGGCGGCCATTGCCGGCTGTCACGGGAAGACCACCATCACCTCCATGCTGGCCTATATCAGCGAGGAGTGCAATCTGCAGGCCACCATGCACATCGGCGGCTTTGTGGACTTGCTGGACGGCGGAGTGAAAATCGGCGGCGGCGAGCTGCTGATTACCGAGGCCTGCGAGTATGTAAAGAGCTTTCTGACCCTGTCCCCCACCGTAGCCTTGATCAACAACATTGACAACGACCATCTGGACTGCTATCGGGACATTCAGGAGATTGAGGACACCTTCGTCCGCTTCTGCTCTCTGGTGCCCGAGGACGGACGGCTGATTCTGTGTACCGACGATGTGCGGGTGCAGGAGATTCTGCCCCGTCTGCCCGAGAGGAAAAAGGAAACCTACGGCCTCTATGAAGGCGACCGCCACGCTGCCAACATCACCTACGACGAGCTGGGCTGTCCCTCCTTTGATGTGGTGGAGCAGGGAGAAACCGTAGCCCGCGTTGCCCTGCATGTGCCCGGCACCCACAACATCCTCAACGCCTTGGGCGCTTATTCCGTAGGCGCCTGTTTCGGCGGCGAGCCTGAAAAAATGGCGGCGGCCTTGGGCAAGTTCCAAAATACCAAGCGGCGCTTTGAATACATGGGAGAACGGGACGGCGTAAAGGTTTTCCACGATTACGGCCACCATCCCCATGAGATTGCCGCCACCTTGGAGGCCGCTTCCCGCATGCCCCACGGGGCCCTGTACTGCGTGTTCCAGTGCAACAGCTACACCCGTGCCCGCACCCTGTTCTGCGAGAACGTGGACTGCTTTGCCCTGGCCGATCGGGTGCTGGTGCCGGACATCTACCCCGGACGGGAGGTGGACACGGGCATCGTCCACGCAAGGGACATGGTGAAGGCCATCAACGATGTTACCAAAAACGCTCTGTATCTGGAGAACTTTGAGAACATCCGCACCTGGCTGACAGAAAACGCCCGCCCCGGAGACGTGGTCATCACCGTGGGCAGCGGCAACGTCTACGCCCAAACCCAAAAACTTCTCTAAACCAAAAAGCATCTCCCTTGGGGAGATGCTTTTTAAGTTTCTTTTGCCACTTCTTTCGACCCATGTCTATCCTTCATTATGCCGGACTCGCTATACAGCCAAAAGGGTATCCTCACTGCATTCCGAAGCGGAAGCGTATACGGTATGGAAGGTGGACGCAATGAGCGGCCGACGAATAAAGCTTTCAAGGGGAACCCTTTCGTCCTTCATAACAATACAGCCGTCCGTTTCGTTCAGGTGGGTCAAAAACAGGGATATGCGGCATCCCTTTGCGCCGCTGCCTGCAATATCTTTTCGGACTTCCTCCACAAAGGCTTCTTCGCTTTCGTGGGGCGCATAGCGCAGTGTCCCCTGCCAGGCGTTGGGCTCGTTGGTTCTATCCTCCAAAAGATTCCCCAGCACGGTTTTGGAGCATTCGTTGGGAAGGGGGCCCGGGCCGTGTCTGGTGATGTAGGAACGGGACACATAGACAACTTCGTCAAGATGCAAGCGAAAATGGGTCAAAAACCTGCACGGGTTTGTAAGCTCCGTGTCGGAGGCGGTAACATAGGGGGCGTATGCGTGGTTTCTGTCCAGCAAAA
>CAZPCH010000042.1:0-8376 GCA_964585055.1 uncultured Christensenella sp.
CGCCGCCCAGCAGGACGATGGGCTTGTTGCCCGCCATCTGCAGGCGCTTCATCAAACACAGAGCCATAAAGTGGCCTACGTGCAGGGAGTCGGCGGTGGGGTCAAAGCCGATGTAAAAGACGGCTTTGCCGTTGTTGACGGTTTCCCGTACCTCTTCTTCGTTGGTAACCTGAGCAATCAGCCCACGGGCTTGCAGTTCCTCATAGATTTTCATTTTCATATCCTCCTTTTTGTAAAAAAACAGCCCCCTGTCCAAAGGGACAGAGGGCGAATGTATCGCGGTACCACCTCATGTTCGAAGACTTTACGGGTCTTCCTCGGGGATGTCGTGCCCAAAGGGCAGAACTTCCTGCACTGTAACGGGTGCCCCCGTCCGGCACTACTAAACTTCCTGCCGGCGGCTCCGGAATGTATTGGGCGGCGGACCTTTGCTTCCTTGCACCAACCGAAAGCTCTCTGAAAAAGGGGAGACGCAGCTTACTTCTTTCCTTCAAAGCCTTATTCGCCTTGCACTATACCACATTTTTGCTACTTTGGCAAGACGAAAGAATAAGTTTTTTCGGGGGGCGGGGGCGGAGAAGGGCGAAGCCCTTCTCTTTTTAGCAGGGGAGCGGAACGCTCCCCCTGCTAAAAGGGTTCGCAAAGGGAACCGCCGCCCCCACCCCGGTATCTTACAAAACAAAACTCAGTGCAAAGAGAAGCCGAAGGTGGCGGCCGCCATCATAGCGGCGCACAGAAGCAGGAAAAAGATTACGCCGGGGTTTAGATACATCCACTTGATTGCATCCCGCTGAGGGCAGGGGGTAAGCTGAGCCTGCTTGCGGCGGCGGATCAGCATCACCAGTCCGAAGACGCCCAGGGCCAGCAGTATAAGGCTGACGGCGGTCTCCAGAGTGTAGGCGGCTTCCAAGGAAAGGGAAGCTTCGGCGGCCATGAGCCCCAAGGGCACCACACTGCCCAAGGTGTTCACAAAGGCGTGGAGCAAAATGGGATAGAGGAGATTCCCCGTGGAAAGATAGACGTAGGCAAGAAGCATGCCCAAAAAGAAAGCGTAGAAGAACTGATAGAAATTCCCGTGGAACAGGCCGAAGATTAAGGCGGAGAAGACCATGGCGGGGAGGGTGCCCCAATGGGCGGTTTTTTTCAGCAAGAGCTTGCGGAAGAGCATCTCCTCCAGCACGGGAGCAAAGAGGACTAGATCCAGCACCGTCAACAGGCTCATGTTCTCCAAGGTGACCACGGAGGAAAGGGGGTTCTCTGCGCCGGAGTTCATAAGCAGCATAAGCCCCGTGCCCATGTAGTTCCCCAAAAGCATGAGCCCGTAGGCCATGGCGGCAAAGAGGAGGAACTCTTTGACGGAGAGGGACTTTTTTTCAAGATGGGCATCGGGCAAACGGTGCATAAAGGCTATGGCCAGGAGCTTACCTCCAACGTCCACGCACAGGGCGTTGAGCAGAATCAGCACATCCTGATGAAGATTGTCCGGGAGGAAATACAGCACCGCCAGCAGCAGGCAGCTTCCGCCCAGCAAGCAGGCGGAGAGCCCCAGTCCCACACGGGACAAGGCACGGCGGGTGGCGGCGGGAGAGAAAAAGTCGTTGGCAGAATCCTGAGGCAGGGTGAGGGGTTCCATACAGCTCCTCCGATAAGTTTATACTCTATTTTACAGGAATCGAGTCCCTTTGCATAGAGTTTTCTGCGAGATTCCCGCACTTTTTTCACTCTTTTTTCATGGACGGGGGCAAAAGCGCATAGGCTGAAGCATGGGAAAGAAACGGAAAGGGCTGACGAACAGATTCAAGGGGATTCTGCGGGGGCTGAGCCTGCCGGAGGACATACTCCCCCAGATTCCCCGCATCACCTTAGTGGGGCGGGAGCGACTGCTGTTGGAGAACGCAGGGAGCGTGGGACGGTACTCTTTGACGGAGGCGGTCTTTGACACGGGGCTGGGGGCGGTGACCGTGCGGGGAAAGGGGCTGGAACTTTTGGAGCTGGGGGAGAGCCGGGTACTGCTGACGGGGGAAATAGACGGGGTGGAATTTTAAGTTTTTTGCCGCAGGAAAGGGCGGGACGGGGATCAGATGTGGCATTTTGTAAAAGGATATGTTATACTTACCGTGGAAGGGGTGTACCCGGAGCGCTTTTTGAACCTCCTGCGCTTGGCGGCCATTCCCCTGTGGGGCGTGCGAAGGCGGGAGGACGGAAGTCTGGAACTGAGGCTATACAGGCGGGATGTGAAAAAGCTCCCCGCCCTGCGGCGCAAGTGCCGCTGCCGGGTGCATATTCTGAAAAAAGGCGGCCTGCCCTCATGGCTGAAAGGCCTGAAAAAGCGTTGGGTACTGCTGTGGGGCACCCTGCTGTTTTTGATTCTGCTGGGGTTCGCTTCCAGACGAATCTGGTTCGTAGAGGTCAGCGGCTGTCAAAACATGGACCAAGAGGTACTGCTGACCACCCTTTTAAAGGAAGGGGTGGGGCGAGGAAAAAACATACGGGGGCTGGTGCTTTCCGACATCGGCCGCCGTGTGGAGGCGCTGTATGACGAGATTGCCTTTTTGGGGCTGGAGCGGGAGGGCGTGTGCCTGAAAATCACCGTGTGGGAAGCCCGGGGCGAGGGAGCGTCTCTGGACTACAGCATCCCCTGCGACGTGGTGGCGGAGAAAAGCGGCGTCATCACCCGCCTGACGGTATACCGAGGGGAAGCCCGGGTAAAGGTAGGCGATCGGGTGGAGCGGGGAGATATCCTCATTTCCGGCACGGTCACCGCATGGGACGAAAGCATGACCTACACCACCCACGCCATGGGGGAAATCTACATGGCACGGGTCTATGAGGGGGAAGCCCAAGCTCCTCTCTATCAAAGCGAGGAACGGGAAACGGGAGCGGAAGCGCCCTACAGGGCTCTATTGTTGGGGGAAAGGATTCTCTGGGAGAAAAAGAGCCCCTATGCACGCTCCCTGCTGTATGAGGGAGAACGGGTCAGGCTTTGGAATCTCTTTTGCCCCATCACCCTGATACGGGGGGTATATGGGGAGACGGAGGAAGTGCAAAGTCCCTTAAATGAAGAGGAGCGGCGCTCTCAAGCGGGGGCGCTGGCACAGCAAAGAGCCCTTTTGCAGGTGCCCAGAACCGCTTCCATATTGATGATTCACAGCTATACCTGCCGACGGGAGGGAGTTCTCATGGGCTTTTGCACCGTGACGGCAGAGGAAAAAACAGGAATACAGAGGGAGATAGAAACCTGAATGGAACTGCACACAAGGGAATGGATTGAAATAGACAGTCTGGAGGACACCGTCGGGCTGTTCGGGGTCTTCGACGAGAATTTGAAGGTCTTTGAAGAGGAGACGGGGACAATCATCAGCGTTCAGAGCGACGGCATATGCATTGAGGGAGAGGCGGAGAACGCCTCATTGTGCCGGGTGGTGCTGGAAAAACTGCTGGAGATGCAGCGCAAGGGAGAGGCCATCAACCGGGGACGCATCCGCTATGCGGTGGATCTGGCCAGAGAGGGCAACGCCGAACTCATTAAGGAGATTATGGGGGACGTGGTGGCTCTGACCTATCGGGGCAAGCAGATTAAGTGCAAGACTCTGGGGCAGAAGAAGTATATTCAGGCCCTAAAGGAGCATGAGCTGGTCTTCGGCGTAGGCCCTGCGGGAACGGGGAAAACCTATCTGGCCGTGGCCATGGCGGTGCTGGCCTTTAAAAACAAAGAGGTGGACAAGATCATCCTCACCCGTCCTGCGGTGGAGGCAGGGGAGAAGCTGGGCTTTTTGCCGGGGGATCTGCAGAACAAGGTGGATCCCTACCTGCGGCCTTTATACGATGCATTGCAGGAGTTTTTCGGGCTGGAGACCTACAAGAGCCTTATGGAGCGGGGCGCCATTGAGGTGGCGCCTCTGTCCTACATGCGGGGACGGACGCTGAACAACGCCTTTATCATTTTGGACGAAGCCCAGAACTGCTCCGTGGAGCAGATGAAAATGTTCCTCACCCGCTTTGGGGAGGGGAGCCGCATTGTGGTCACGGGGGACATCACCCAGATTGACCTGCCCCGTGAGCGCAGAAGCGGGTTGATTCACGCCCTGCAGGTACTCAAGGACGTGGAGGGCATCGGCATCATCCGCCTGACCCACAAGGACGTGGTGCGCCATGAAATGGTGCAGAGAATCATTCAGGCCTATGAGCGGAACGAGAAGTTTGAGCGCAGCCGGGAGGCGGAGCGCAGTGAAAAGAAGGAGCGGGAGCAGTAACTTGGAGGAGAAAAGGGCAAAACCTTTGACGAAAAAGCGGATGCATCGGCGGCTGCGGCTGTCCTTCGGCCTTTTGGGCGGAGTGTTGCTGCTGTGCCTGGGGGCGTATGTCCTTCGCTGGCGTCCCTATGGCGTATCCCTTTCCTTGGGGGACAGGGTGCCCAAGGACATCCTTGCTCCCTATGCCATGGAGGATGCCTACCTTACGGAGATCAGCCGCCAGAAGGCACGGCAGGAAGCGGCGCCCGTGTACGTTTCGGAAGAGGATGCCGCCCAAGAAGCCAAAGCACGGCTTGAGGAAAGGTTTGACTGCTTGGAGACCTTTATCAACGAGGCCGCCGCTTTGTGGCAAGAGGAGGCGGAGCGCTTTGACGGGCAGTATTATTACAACAGCAAGAGTTGGCAGAGCATGCTTACGGAGCAGAAGCTGTTGGACAGGCTGGCATCCTATAAACTAAGCGACCTGGTGTCTGCGGCGGCGGGATATGCCCTGCTGGAAGAGTATGTGCCTCAGGGGCAGAGAACCGTGAACCAGCCCGGAGACATGGGCGGTTTAAAGGAAGCCTTTTATGCCGTGCTGGAGCCACTGTGGGCAGAGGGCGTTTCTCCAGAAAATGAGGAAGCCCTGCGGCAGCAGGCGGCATCGGCCTTAAAGCAGGGAAATCTCCCAGCGGCGGTGAAGACGGAGCTGGCGGAGAATATTTTAAAGCAATATTTAGTCTCCACGGCGAAGGTGGATGAGGCCGCCACGGAGACGGCACGGGAGCAGGCGGCCCAGTCCGTAGCCCCCATCATGCTGGAAAAGGGGCAGGTGATTCTTTCCGCCGGCACCCTTGTGGGACAGGGGGAGCTTTCCCACCTGCGGCAATTGGGTCTGCTCTTTGACGGCGGAAGTTTCATGGCCCGCTTGGGCAGCTATGGGCTGTATTTGCTTTTGTGCTTCGGCGTGTACGGGCTGTATCTGCTATTGTACTGCAAGCGGCTGTTGCTAAAGCGCAGGGACATGCTGTTTTTGGCGGGCGTTTTGGCCGTCACCCTGGGGCTTTCCCTTTTGACGGGACTCTTTGCGCCCCGCTGGCTGCCCTTTTTGCTGGGGGCCTTGGTGCTGGGAAGAAAGCCGGAGCCCGGGGACTTTGTGCCCGCAGTGGCACTGCTGGCCTTTACCGTCTGCCCTATGGGGGCGGATGAGGGCCTGTTCTCAACGCAGGCCTTTGCCATGATGACGGCGGGGCTGTTGGGGGGACTTATGGCCGGCATGGTATCCAGCCTGCTCTCCCACAAAAAAGGTATGGCTTTTGCCGCTTTGCTGGGCGGAGCCTTGGGCGGACTTTGCAGAATCCTTCCCCTTTTGCATGCGGGGGAAGAGGGCGTATATATAGCGGGGGAACTGGGCTGTGCCTTAGGAGGCGCCGTCTTGTCCCTTGGGCTGGGACTGGGGCTGGAGATGCTTTTGGAGCGGCTGGCCGCCGAAAGAAACGGAAAGGAGAGAGCCCATGATTGAGGTGTTGGGGGAAGGATATTCCCTGCAGGAAAAGGAAACGGAGCTGATTCGCCGTGCCTGCCAGACGGCGCTAAATATGGAGGGTGCCAAGGGAGACATTACGGTGCTCATTGCCGACCCGGAGCGGATTCAGACCCTGAACCGGGACTTTCGCCATGTGGACAGGGTTACGGACGTGCTGACCTTCCCCGCTTGGGAGGGGGAAGCCATCTTTGCCCCTTCGGACGGGTATCTGGGGGACATTATGATCTGCATGGAGCGGGCCAAGGAGCAGGCGGAGGAGTTCGGCCATTCCCTGGAGCGGGAGCTGGCCTTTTTGGCGGTGCACGGCACTTTGCACATTCTGGGCTATGACCATATGGAGCCGGAGGAGGAAGCCCTCATGCGGCAAAGACAGAGAGAAATTTTGGAAAGGATGGGAGAAACACGATGAAGGCCTTAACTTTGGAAGAAGAAGCCCTGCTTCGGGAGAAGGCACGGGAGGCACGGGAGCATTCCTACAGCCCCTATTCCCACTATGCCGTAGGCGCCGCCCTGCTTACGGAGGAGGGGAACGTGTATCAGGGGTGCAACATTGAAAACGCCGGTTTCACCCCCACCATCTGCGCCGAGCGGACGGCCTTTTTTAAGGCGGTGTATGCAGGGGAGCGGCACTTTAAAGCCATTGCCATTACGTCCACAGGGGAGGACATCGGCTATCCCTGCGGGGTGTGCCGTCAGGTCATGGCGGAGTTTTGCGGAGGAGACTTTATCATCCTCTGCGAAAACCGGGACGGAAGCAAGCAGGATAAGAGCCTGTTTTCCGACCTGCTGCCCCACGCCTTTGGCCCCGGGGCGTTTACCCATTGAGAATCAAAAGAGAAAGAGGAAAGTATTTTGGCATATAAAAGCGGATTTTTCAGCATTGTAGGCTGTCCCAACGTAGGCAAAAGCACCCTGCTCAACGCTTTGGTGGGGCAGAAGATTGCCATCGTCACCGACAGAGCCCAGACCACCCGCAACCGCATTACGGGGGTGGTGACAAGGGAAGCGTACCAGATGATTTTTCTGGACACCCCCGGCATGACCGTACCCAGAAACAAGCTGGGGGAGTTCATGCAGAAGACTGCCGAGGACAGCCTCAACGACGTGGAGGCGGTGCTGTACATGGTGGATGTGCGGCAGGGAGTCGGTCAGCGGGACGAGGGGATTCTTCAGCGGCTGAAGAAGGTGAAGAGCCCCGTGCTGGTGCTTCTGAACAAGGTGGACGTGGCCACCCGTCTTATGGTGGAGGAAGCGGAGGAAGCCGTCCGCAGTCACGGGTTCACCAACATCATGACCCTGTCCGCCATGAAGGGAACTGGGCTGGAGGCTTTGGAAAGAAAGCTGACGGAGTATCTGGTGGAAGGCCCCCAGTATTTCCCCGGCGACATGGTGACGGATCAGCCGGAGCGGGTGATTTGCGCCGAGATGATTCGGGAGAAGGCTCTGGGACTTTTGAAGGACGAGGTGCCCCACGGCATCGGCGTGGGCATGGACAGAATGCAGATGCGGGAAGAAGGGGGGCTTATGGACTGCTACGCCACCATCTACTGTGAGCGGGAGAGCCACAAGGCCATCATCATCGGACGGGGCGGCAGCATGCTTAAGAAAATCGGCATGGAATCCAGAAAGGACATGGAGTGGCTGCTGGGCTGTCGGGTGAATCTGCAGCTGTGGGTAAAGATTAAGGACGACTGGCGGAACAAGCAGGCCATGCTCAACGAGCTGGGGTATCAGGATAAGTAAAAGGGGAGACGGTTTACTTTCTCTCCTTTTGGGCATACTGTTCTCATGGAGAACAAGGAAAAGAAAGAGCGCTTCCGCCGCTTTTTACAGACCGGGCGGGTGGAAGACTACTTAGAGTACAGGAAGACGGTTCATGAACCAGATCAAGACCAGATGCATCGTGACGGGGTACGCCGATTACCGGGACAACGATAGAATGCTGTCCCTGTTCAGCGCCGAAAAGGGGAGACTGGATGCCAAGGCACGGAACTGTCGCAAGGCCACCTCGCCCCTTTTAAGCTGTACCCAGCCCTTTGTATACGGGGAGTATGTGCTCTTTGAGTACAAGGATAAGCTGGTGGTGGATCAGTGCGAGGTGCTGGAGAGCTTTTATGCCCTGCGTGAGGATGTGGAGCGCTTTGCCGCCGCTTCTCTGGCCTGCTCCCTTTGCCGAGGCGCCGTGCAGGAGGGGGAGGGAAACGAGGCGCTGTTTTCCCTGCTGTACCACACCATGTCGTATCTGGCCTATGGGGAAAGCGCTCCAAGGGACATGACAAGCTGTTTCCTCATCCACTTTCTTGCCTTGACGGGGTACCGCCCTGCCATTACCCACTGCGCTTTGTGCGGGCGGGACATGCGGGGGGACAGACTCTTCCACTTTGACGGGGAGAAGGGGGGCGCTTTGTGCCACGCCTGCTCCTTTACGGGGAAGACGGTCAGCGCTACCTCGCTGGAGGCCATGCGGCGGATGCTGCTGCTGGAGGAGGATCAGATGGATCGGGTGCGGCTGAAGGAGCCTTTGAGCCGGGAGGTGCTGTCCTTGCTTATGGAGTACACCCTGCTGTACTTCCCCAACGTGCAGAAGGCCGCAGAGCT
>CAZPCH010000043.1:0-7647 GCA_964585055.1 uncultured Christensenella sp.
TGCCATGTGAAATATTGCTGCGCAATGTGAAATCTGCCTTTCAGGCAGGTTGTGGTAGGGATGCTCCGCATCCCTTTTATTCGCTTATCCCCTCAGTCACCTTCGGTGACAGCTCCCCTTGAACATCAAGGGGAGCCATGCGGTGGCAAGTTGCTTGTGCGGCTAAAAGCTAAGAAAATCGGAGGCTCCTTCTATAACCCCGGCTCCCTTGTGCAAAGGGAGCTGGATTGTGACTGGAGCGACGGCGGAAGGAACAAGACTGAGGGATTGACTTAATGGCGGGATAAGCTCGTTAAGTTTTTCGCTAAAAGTCTTGTTGCGGTATAAGTCAACCCCTCAGTCGCTTACAGCGACAGCTCTCACGGGTTTACGCAGTAAAACCGTTGTACACGAGGAGAGCCAAGCGGTATGAAAGGGGCTTGCGGCGTATTCGGCTTTTGGCATTGAAAAAGGATTAAATACAATCATGGCTCCCCGTGCAAGGGAGCCAAGTATTGTCTTTTATTCTTCGGGGCAGATGCGCAGGGTGTACTGAAGGCCCTTTTCACAGACCTTTTCAATCATTAGCCCGTCCCCCAGGGGCAAAATGGCGGTGTACCCCTGTCCCTCGTTTTCCACCTGTATGGCGTTAAGCTCCTTTTCCCCAAGGGCATACCCCAGCGCTTCGGCAAAGAGGCTCACCCCTGCGGCGGGATCGTCGGCGGCGGCGTCAAAAAAGGCGGCGGACAAATACAAGGGCTCCCCCGTGCGGCTGTCCAACTGAAGGGACAGGCACTGGGTGACGGTGCCCGTGTCATACCAGACCTGAGCGCACCACAGGGACAGCCTTGCCCCGGTACTCTCGTTGTAAAAGTCCCGCAAAAGGGCAGTGGCCTTGCTGGCGGCCACAATCTTGCTTAAATCCTCAGAGCCGTCGGGGTACAATTCCCCCAGGTACTGCTCCCACAGCTCCCGTGTCTTCAGCAGTACGTCCTTTTTGCTCAGTTCCTCAGGCAAAGGCAGGCGCTCCGGCCCTTCGATTTCGCACTGGGCAAACAAATCAAGCCTTGTTCGCAGAGACAGGGGGGTGCCCAGGGTCTCCTGCCGCTCCACCTCCAGAGTGCGGTAGCCGGGGCGGTTAAAAAAGCTGCTTCGCCGCAGTCCCAGCAAAATCCAGCTGATGCCCACGCACAGCAGGGCGGCGGCTACGGTGCCAAGACCGATGCCCAAATACATATGGATGACCCGTTCCCGTCGGCTGGGAGCGGGGTGGGGGGTGTCGCTCATGCCTCTTCGCCTCCTTTCCCTCGGCGGCCGTCGTACAGGGGCACGTCAAACCAAACCGTGGTGCCCTCGCCCAAGGTGCTTTCAAAGTGAAGCTCACTGCCGTGAAGCTGGGCAATCTTGTTGCTGATGGCCAGTCCCAGACCCGCCCCGTGCTGGGCTCTGGCTCTGGACTTATCCACCATAAAGAAGGCCTCCGTAATCCGCTTTAAATCCTCGGCGGGGATGCCGATGCCGTGGTCCTGCACGGTGATGCGGTAGCGGTTCTGCTGTTTTTTGCCTGTGATGGAGATGGTTTTTCCCGCCTCGCTGGCCTTGCGGGCGTTGTCCACCAGATTGGTGACCATGGTCAAAAACAGATCCTTTTCATATAGAATAAGCTGCTGTTCCACGTCCGTTTCCAAAGTCAGGCCGTTTTTCTCCAGCATGGGGGTGACCACGGCCATGACGTGGCCCATGATTCTGCGGGAATAGCCTCGGCTGAGGGCGTAGTCCGTCTTATCCAGCACCACCAGATCCATGAGCTTTAAGGACATGGCCTCCAGCCGCTTCCCCTCGGAATAGATGAAGTTGGCGGCCATAAAGGCGTCCTCGGGGTCCAAGTCCTGACTGCGGAGCATGTCCGCATAGCCGATGATGGAGGTCATGGGGGTCTTCAGCTCGTGGGAGAAGCTGGCCACAAAGTCCTTTTGCTGTTTGGCATAGCCTTCCAAATCCTCCACCTTCTGCTCAATGGCCCCGGCCATGGTGTTAAAGTGGAGGGCTAAGTCTCCGATTTCGTCCAGAGAGGACACCTCCGCCCGCTGTTGGTACTGCCCTGCGGCAATGCGGCGGGTGGCACGGCTTAAAGAGCGGATGGAGCCGGTGCTAAAATAGGACAGCCCCAGCATGGCGGCGATACAGATGGCCACGGTGAGAATGTGCAGAAGGACGAAGGCATTGACCTCCCGGTCATAGAGCTCAATTAAGTCCTGGCTTCGGCTCCACAGCACCAGATAGTAGCTTTCCCCCTCCATGGCCAAAACGCCCATGCTCTCCAGCACCGCCTCCTCCGGCTCAATCAGGCAGTACAAAAGCTCCCCCTCGTTGGGAAGAACCCCCTGGAGTTCCGGGGAAAAGTCCTCCCCCGTGGCAGATAAAAGCCGTCCCTCCCGGCTGTACAGGGCGCAGGCGTCCCCCATGGGAAGATTTTCTGCCCCCCGCTCCAGTATCTCCTGAAACATAAGGGGGGTGGCGGTCTGGTAGTATAGGTGCAGGCCGTAGATTTCCGCCTCCAAGGAAGCGCACAGAGCCGTGAAGCGGGCTTGGGCTTCGTCCACCTTGAAATCCAGATTGGCCGAAAAGCTCTGGGTAATGAGAATGTGCCCGGCCACGGCAAAAAGCACCGCTACGATGAGCACGGTGCAAAGGCAGATTTTCAGGGCAAATCTCATGGCCTACCCTCCTGCTGCCAAAGAAGGCGCCTTATGGCTGAGCCTCCTTTGGGGAATGGGGCGTTTCGGGCTTGGGCGCAGAGGGAGTCTCGGAGGCCGCCTCCCTTTCCTCCTCGGAAACGCCGATGTACTTGGGCATCTCATCCTCATTGAGCATGAGCCGATAGCCCACCTTGTGAACGGTGCAGATGCGGTCCATCCACCCCAGCTTCTTCCTCAGCCGCTGGACGTGGGAATCTAAGGTGCGGCTCTCGCCCAAACAGTCGGAGTTCCACACCTTCTCAAAAAGGGTTTCACGGAATAAAGCCGTGTTGGGGTTCTGGCAGAAGATAATCAATAAATCAAATTCCTTGCGGGTGAGGAGTACCTTCTCCCCGTCCCGAAAGACCTCCCGGGAGTCTAGATCCATCACCACGTTGGCCGCCTGCAAAAACCCCTGACTCTTGTGGTAGCGGCGCAGAACCACCTCAATGCGGGCGATGACCTCCACCATCTCAAAGGGCTTGACGATATAGTCCTCCGCCCCCAGCTTCAGCCCCTTGACCCGGTCGTTGACGTCGTTTTTGGCGGTGAGGAAAATCACGGGAATCTGCATGGGACGGATATAGGTCAACAGATCATAGCCGTCAAAGCCCGGCAGCATAATATCCAAAAGCACCAAATCAAAGGGGTGCTTGTCCAGCATGTCCGCCGCCTGAGGGCCGGTATAAGCGCACATGCACTTGTAGCCGTGCTGGGTCAGGCTCATGCGCAGCAGGTTGGCAATAGGCAGTTCGTCATCCACAATCAGAATACGAATCATCACAGTCTCCTCTTCCGATCCCCTCCTGAAGAAGGGGTATGCCTATAGTGTACCACGCAAATTCGGACAAATTGTAACATCTTAGCCCTTGGGAGAATTTTTTTTGCGTTTTTTTGTGAAAAAGTTTTCTTTGGGGGCCTTTGCCTTCCTCTTTTCCTCCTCAGGCTCCTCAGGAAGCTCCTGATAGGGGAACAGGCGGATGAACCCATCCTGATCGAGAGCCTGCAAAAGAGCGCAGAGAATGGGGATGCCCCACAGCCCCAGCCCGCCGAAGAGACGATAGCCGATGAACATGGCTATAAGGGTGACAAGGGGATGGAGGCCGACCCGCTCGCCTACAATGGCGGGCTCCTGGAACTGGCGGGCGATGACCACCACCAGATAGACAATCAAAAGCCCGATGCCTGTGGGGATGTTCCCCCGAATGAGGGTGATGAGGGCCCAGGGCAGCATGACCATGCCGCTGCCCACCACGGGGAGAATGTCAAAGAGGGCAATGAGCAGGGCGATGAGCAGGCAGTTGTCGATGCCCACCAAAAACAGCCCCAGAGAAAGCTCCGCAAAGGTGATCAGGAAGATCAGCCCGTAGGAGCGCAGATAGGTGCCGATGGTCTTGCAGAAGTAGGAAAAGGCGGTGGAAATCTTGGTATACAGGGCAGGCTCCATGCGCCGCTGAATGCCTCGGCGGAGCACCCCGTAATCTAAGGCAATAAAGTAGGTGGCGATGATGCAGAACAGCACCTTCAAAAGCAGGGAGGGGACGTCCGTCACAATGCCCGAAAGCAGGGCCGTAGACAGGGAAGCCACCTTGGCGCCAAGGGTGCTGATAAGGTCAGTGGAAAATTTTTGCAGCATGGTCACCAACGTGGGATCCAGCTTTTCCAAAAAGGCCGTAAGCACGGCGGTAATGTCCTTTACGGCGGGGACGATGCGGCCGTTGTAGCGAGCCACGGCGGTGCCGGCAAAGTCCACCAGCTTGCTGCCGCACAGCAAAATTAAAAAGGCCAAGAATACGAACAGCAGCGTCACCAGCAAGGTGCTGACCATGCGTCGGGGCAGACGGAGCTTTTTGGAGAGAAACTCCGCCGGTTTTTTGAGCATGACCGCAAAGAGGAAAGCCACCAGAAAGGGCAGCAGCAGAGGCAGGGCGAAATCAAAGAACAGATAGATGACCAGACCCAAGCCCAGAAACCAGCACAGCTTAATCAGATTGTTTTTATATGTCTCCGTCTTCATGGTTACAGTATAGCAGTTTCTGCCCCCGGAGTCAAAGGGACAGAGGGGGGAAGGGGCAAAGAAAGTGTGAATTTCGGGTGAAAAAATAAAAGGCCGACAAAATGCGAAAAATCTCTTTTCTGCCTTTTGCCTATCGTGTATAATACAAATATGTTTGAACACGACGCACTGGATATCGCCCTGAGACGCCCTCAGGGGGCGGTACGCTGCCAAGACATGATCACCATAGGAGGGCGGATTTTCGGGGAGGAAGGCCTGCAGGTCTTTCTCTGTTTGCGCTTTGATGACGGTCGGGAGCAGCTTTTGCCCATGGGCGGCGGAAGAGAGCTGGTGCAGGCCTCCTTTCGGGCGCCGGAAAAATCGGGGCTGGTGTACTACTGCTTCAAGCTCCAAAGCGGCGGCCATGTCCAGTGGTACGGCGGCGAAACGGGGAAGGGACACTACAGCCCGGAAATGGGCGCCTGCTGGCAGCTGACCGTGTACCAAAGGGATTTTGAAACCCCGGACTGGTTTAAAAACAGCGTTTGCTATCAGATTTTCCCCGACCGCTTCCACCGCAGTCACATGAGCCCCTGGCGGGAGGGGGCGGACTACCACCGCTCCATGGGGCGAAAGGTGCGCCTTCACGAAAACTGGGGGGAGGAGCCTGACTACCTGCCTGCCCAGGGAGAAAAATTTTATGCCCCCAACGACTATTTCGGCGGGGATCTGCGGGGCATTGAGGAGAAGCTCCCCTATCTGCGGGAGCTGGGCATCTCCTGCCTGTACCTCAATCCCATCTTTGAGGCGGACAGCAACCACCGCTACAACACGGCGGACTATCTGCGCATCGACCCCATGCTGGGAACGGAGGGGGACTTCGTTCGCCTGTGCAAAAAGGCGGAGGAGCAGGGCATCCGCATTATTTTGGACGGTGTCTTCTCCCACACCGGGGCGGACAGCCGCTATTTTGACAAAAAGGGCACCTACGGACGGGGGGCCTACGCTTCCAAGTCCTCCCCCTATTACCCCTGGTACCGCTTCCGCCACCATCCCGACAGCTATGAGTGCTGGTGGAACTTTGATACTCTCCCCAACGTGGAGGAGACGGAGCCTTCCTACGGCGCCTTTATCCACGGGGAAAAGGGGGTGCTCTCTCACTGGCTGGAGCAGGGCGCCTACGGCTGGCGGCTGGACGTGGCCGACGAGCTCCCCGACAGCTTTATTCGGGACATCCGCAGCCGCATAAAGAAGGAGAATCCGGAGTATGTACTGCTGGGGGAGGTCTGGGAGGACTGCTCCAACAAGCAGGGGCCTCAGGGACGGCGGGGGTATGTGAACGGCGACGAGCTGGACTCCGCCATGGATTACCCTCTGCGCAAGGCCGTACTGGGCTTCTTAGCCGGGGAAATGGACGCCTATCAGGCTTCCGAGAGCCTGTGGCGGCTTTTCTCCCATTATCCAAAGCCCTTCTATGAAGCCTGTCTGCACCTGCTGTCCTCCCATGACGAGGTGCGGGCGCTGTCCTATTTGTCCGGGGCACCCAACCGCTTTGCCGCCTCCAGAGAGGAGCAGATTGCCTTCGTGCCCACCCAGCCCATGCTGGAGCGGGGGAAGCGGCGGCTTTTGTCCGCCACGGCTCTGCAGATGCTTTTGCCCGGGGTTCCCTGCATCTATTACGGGGACGAAGCGGGGCTTTGGGGCATGGGCGATCCCTTCAACCGCCGCACCTATCCTTGGGGGCGGGCAGACGAGGGTCTGCTGGAGGGGTTCAAAAAACTCATTGCCTTGAGGAATACGGAAAAGGTCCTTCACGGCGGCCGCATGCGCTTGGGGGCCTTGTCCAAAAACGTATTGTGTCTGGTGCGGTATACGGAAAAAGAGGTGCTGCTCTTGGCCATCAACGGCGGCAATCGGGGGGCAGAGGCCATCTTCTACCCGGGACTTTTGTATCAGGGAGCAGACGGGGACATTCCCGTGCCCTTGGAAGGGGTCTATACGGAACTGCACACGGGCCTTCGCCAGCGGGTTTTCTCTTCCCTGCGCATGGATTTGGAGCCGGGCACATATAAAATATGGAAAAAGGAGCAGGAGTAAATGGGTTGGTTTAAGAAGCAGGACGATTTGAACCGAGGGCTTATGTGGCTGGGGCTTGGATGCCTGCTCATTGCCTTCGTTTTCGGAGGGAACCGAAGCGTTAGCACGGTTTTCCGCCTTCTCTTTGCCTTGTGCGCCTTAACTTTTGTGCTTCGTGCCTTCTCCGGCCAGCCCCAGAAGCGGTATCAGGAGAATCTAATCTATCTGCGCTTTGTCACCGGGGTGCGGGAGAGGTTCGCTTCCGCAAAGCGGTGGATGCAGGAAAAGATATCCAAAAGCGGCGGGGGACAGAGCGCCTTTTCTCCCAAGCAGTATTGGCAGACCCGCAGGCAGTATCGGTATTTAACCTGCGGCCAGTGCGGGCAGAAACTGCGGGTGCCTCGGGGAAAGGGAAAAATTCGGGTGACCTGCACCAAATGCCGCAATCAATTCCTTGCCAAGAGCTGAAAAACAGGGTATACTTTAAAGAAGCAACATCAATCAAAGGAGAAACAGTATGATTACCAAATATATGAACATCCGCAAGATCATCGAGATCGACGAGGGACTGGCTGACATCCTCATGGACGCCGGCATGCACTGCCTGGGCTGCATGATGAGCCACTTTGAGAACCTGGAGCAGGCCTGCGCCGTTCACGGCATCGATGCCGACGCTCTGGTGGACGCCCTCAACGAGTATCTGGAGAATAAATAAGCCTTTGTGTGAAAAAGCACCCTGCGGGGTGCTTTTTTTGCGGGACGAACTTATTTTGGCGCCCTCCTCAGAGCAATGTCATTAACTTAAGAACTAAAGTGCCCAAGAGACTTAATATCTCCCTCAGTCTGGCTACGCTAATG
>CAZPCH010000043.1:7657-8338 GCA_964585055.1 uncultured Christensenella sp.
GCCCACCGGTGGGGGGGGGGGCGCGTGCCCCCCCCCGCCAAAGAGAAGGGCGCCGCCGTTCCGCCGCCCCCGCCCAAAACAAAAAACCTCCGCATAAACGGAGGCGAAAGCGAATCACAGCATGGCCATAAGTTCCGGCAGTACAGGCTCAAACTTGACCCCGTACCAGTGGGCAGGATCGTCCTGGGTGTTTTCAATGCACCGCACGGTGTAATCGGCGGCAACCTTCGCCGCTTCAAAGAGGGGCTTGCCCCGAAGCAGAGCCCCTGCAAAGGAGGAAGCGTACACATCCCCCGTTCCGTGACAGCCCTTGGAGATGCGGCGGTGCTCATAGTAGCGCATGACGCCCTTCTCATAGACCGCCACCCCCGTTTTCTCCGGCGCATACTGCACTCCCGTCAACACAATGGTGGAGCAGCCCAAGGCGCTGACGGCCTTTAGAAGCTCTAAAATGTAGTCCTCCCCGTAGCTTTCCCTGTATTCTACGCCCCCAAGGAAGGAGGCCTCCGTGATGTTGGGCAAAAGAATGTCCGCAGAGGGGCACAGGGTCTTCATGGCCTCCACATAGGCATCATCGAAAATGGGATACAGCTTGCCGTTGTCCGCAAAGGCGGGATCCACAATCTTTACGGAACCCTCCGCACCCATGGTGTCCAGAATGTGCTTCACATAGCCCACCTG
>CAZPCH010000044.1:0-8270 GCA_964585055.1 uncultured Christensenella sp.
AAAAAGGCTCTGTATCTATTTTTGCATGAGGACATCAAAAAAAGCGGCCGAAGCCGCTTTTTTCTCCTTTATTCCTTTTACGCCAATAGTTTTGCCAACTCCTCTGCTTCAGGCACGTCCCCTACATCCTTCCCGTAGTGGGCGTAGGAAACGGTGCCGTCAAAAGTGAGCACAAAGACGGCGGGAAGCTGCTGCTCGTTGCCCTCGTATGCCCCATGAACAAAGCCCTGCTTTTTGGCCTTGAGAATCTTTCCCAAGGCCTTCAAAGACAGCATCTTCACCATGGAGGGGGCAGGGTCAATGGAAAGCTGACGGTACAGCTCTCCCTCGGGGTCACAGACAATGGCAAAGGGGAAGGTATCCTCCTGAATCTGCTCCGCCAGTTTTTTTGGATCCGACTGAAGGACAACCAGCATTTGACCCCCGGTCTCCAAAATCTGCCCGTACCCCTCTGCAAAGCCGTGCAGATCCAATTGGCAAATGGGACAGCCGTAGTATCTGAGGAACACCAGCGCTGTTTTCCCCGTCACCTCCTGCAGTATCTCATACAGAGGCTTCTCCGAAGCAAAGGGCGTTCTGCAGACGAAGTTGGGCATCTTGCTTTTTTCTTGGATTTTGGCCATAGTCCCTCTCCTATTGAGGCAGATACAGTTTGTTTTCCTTCCGTCCCCCCAGCTTGCTTGCCATCAGGGGCGTCAGCACCCGGCTCCACCCGGGCAAATGCCGTGCGTGGGCGGGGCAAAGGGCGGTGCAGCGCATGCACAAAATACACTTGTCCCTGTCCGTCACTCTGGGATTCTCCTTGGAGATGGCGCCCATGGGGCACAGCTCTGCACACTTGCCGCAGGCTTTGCAGGTTTTATCCGTTTGGATGGACAGTGGCAGTTTCCCCGACGGGGCTCCCTCAGGCACCTTTCCTGGCACCTGCAGGGGATTGCTTTTTTCTTGAGCCAAGGCTGTCTTTATTTTTTCAGCAAAGGCCCGTAGCTCAACCCTGTCCTCATCATCCGGCCGTCCCGCACCGAAGCGGGGCATCATGGAATGCTCCGCCACGGCCTCTATGGCCGCCGCACAGGAAAAGCCCTGTTTGGTTAGAATGTCCTGCAGTTCGGCCAGCCCGTCATCCACGGCTCGATTGCCGTAAACCGCCATCAGGATGGCTTTGGAGCCGTTACCCGCAATGGAAGCAAGGTTCTCAGCAGCAGGCTGGGGAATCCTTCCTCCATAGATGCCCGCCGCCACCAAGCAGACATCCTCTGCGCTAAGACGGAGGGAAGCGCCGTCAAAGTCCCTTTGGGACAAATCCACTTGGATTTTTGGCGCTTCCCACACGCCGCTTACTATCTGCGCCGCCTTCAAAGTGCGTCCGGTGGCGCTGAATACCAGTTCGTAAAAGGCCATGCCTTAGTCCTTTTTCTTTTTCAGCATGCCGCCGAACATGCCCACCAGCATGATGATCAGAGCGCCGTACACGGCGGGCATGGCGTAATTAAAGGCCTCCTTAACCGCCTCAGGCAGGATGCCCAGCAGCCAGTTGCCGCAGAAAATGACGATGCCCAGGGCCACAAAGTTTACCGCCACGGAGCCTACCATGCCGAACACGGAGGCGGCGTCTCCCTTGGGCGTACCCGCGGTGGCGCCTACGGCGTTCTGAGCGGCCAAGGCGCAGGGAATGCGCATGTTGGTAATGTTTCCGGCGGTAAAGCAGATATAGGAACCGGCCACGCCGATCATGGGGAAGTACATAACAGGCTCCATAATCCAAGTGGCAATCTCATTGCCGCTGAGAGCCAGAAAGGTGGAGGCCAGGGCGCCCCAGCCGGGGAATTCGCCCAGCACCAAAAATACATACAGCGAGGGGCAGAAGGTCAGCACCAGCAGAATCATCATACAGACGGTGCCTACCTTGTGGAGCTTCTTTGCATATGCCTGCTGTTCCAAATCCACAGCTACGGTTTCGGGTTGCTTCTTCATACGATTTTACCTCCTTAGAGAATAGAGCCCAGCAGGGGGCCGCAGGCCATGGCCGCCAGCACGGCGATGCCCATGGACCACTCCTTCAGCCACTTGACCTTTTTGGACAGTGCATTGAGTCCGAACATAACGGCGGCGGAAACCACCATAACCAGCGCATAGTCAAGGCCGTTGGCAATCTGGGTAGCGGCCAGAATGCCGAAGAACAGCACGGGGAACACGGCGCCGAAGAAGATGGTCCACTTGCTGATCTTTTGGCCGGGCTTAGGCGGCGCAAAGAGTTTGGTCAGGGGCTTGGCAAGGCCTCGGGAA
Organism: uncultured Christensenella sp.; assembly: GCA_964585055.1. GTDB lineage: Bacteria > Bacillota > Clostridia > Christensenellales > CAG-138 > RUG472. The sequence continues at coordinate 2,287 of CAZPCH010000044.1, forward strand.
ATGATGGGAATCAGAATCAGATAGCCGCTGGACATAACCGCACAGCCGAACATGGCACAGCCGAAGGCGGCCAAGGTCAGGGTCTCTTTGCCCAAGGGTGCGCCGGCCATCTGGGCACCTACGGAGGCGGCAGTCATTTCCGTGGTGGCGGAGCCGATGATGCCTACCCGCATGAGGGTGGCAGGGGCTCCCATAAGGGAAATCATGGTCATGGCCAGAATGAACACGGAGATGGCAGGGCCGATGGAGACGATGCCGCCGGTTTTCAGAGCCAGCTTCATTTCTTCGGGGGTCATGGATTTTCTGGCTTCCGCATACTTACGGGTAATCCGATAAATCAGCACAGCCAGCACAATGACCACACCAATGGTCAGCAGAGCGATGCCCCACATAATGGGGCCGTTGGCAAAATTGGCAGTTTCTGCACTCATGATGAATGGTTCCTCCTGTTTGATTTTGTTCCTGTTTTTTATACAAGCACAGTGCGGAGAACCCGCTCTGCGTTCTTGTACCACATCTTGTCCAAATCCTCTTCAGAAAGTCCCGCCGCCTGCAGGGCCTTCTCCAGCTTTGGCCAATCCTGAGGGCCGGCTACGTCCATATCCCCGTGAACTCCGTCAAAGTCGCTTCCCAGTGCCAGCACCTCGCTGCCGCCTACGTTACGGATGTGGAGCACCTGCTTAACCAAATCCTCCATTCTGGTAGCACCTTCGACCTGTCCCACAAACTCAGGCCCCAGATTCAAACCCATGACGCCGCCCTTATCCGCAAGGATGCGAATCATATCGTCCGTCATGTTCCGCCGATGGCCGCATACGGCACGGGCGTTGGAATGGCTGGCCACAAAAGGCTTAGTAGCCATGTTGGCTACGTCATAGAACACCCCGTCGGACACATGGGATACGTCCACCACCATGCCCAAACGCTCCATCTCCCTGACCACGTCCCTACCGAAGGGGGTCAGCCCCTTCTGCATGATTTCGGGATCGTCGCTGTTGGGATAGCCGATGGCGTTGGGGTGGTTCCAAGTCAAGGTCACCAAGCGCACGCCCAAATCGTAATAGGTCTGCACGTTCTCCAGCTTATCCCCCAGCACGCCTCCGTCCTCAATGGTCAAAAGAATGCCTATTTTTCCGTCCTTTCCTGCCCGGTCTAAATCCTCGCTCTTTAAAACGGGGAACAGGGTATCGGCATGAAAGGCCATCATATTTTTGTACTTTTTATAAAAAGAATTGAAGATGAAATTGGTTACGCCCTTGCGGATGCCCTTTGGGAACAGGCCCGTAGGGACAAAATCCGCAAAGCACTGAAGAGCCACGCCCCCTTCCCGCAATCCCTGCAATGAGACATGGGACTTCTTACTCTCGTCCAGATTCCCGCTTTTGGCAATCTTCATCAACGTGTCGCAATGAAGATCCAACGCTTGTCTTCCCATAGATTGTCCTCCGTTTCACATTTGTGCTGTTGGTTTAGGCTCTAAACTATTCACTTGATGTCAGTATAAAACATAAAAATACATTTTGCAAGAGTTATTTTTCATAAAATCCTACCTTTCTCCGAAATTTTTTCTTGAAAAAACTTTTTTGTTTATACACTTTACACAAAAAGAAAAACGTGATAAAGTATAAGTTGTTTAGGCGCTTCACTATTTGCACACACTACAAAAAAGGACTTTTTAAGATGCGATACGATTTTGATACGGTCATTGACCGGCACAATACTTACTCCATGAAGTGGGCCCTCAGCGAGCTGAAGCCTCTGGCCGCCTCCTTCGGCATGGCGGATTTAGTGAACACCCTGAATGAAGATACCATTCCCCTTATGGTGGCGGACATGGATTTGCAGTCTCCTGAGCCCGTCATTGCCGCCATGCACCGGGTGGCGGATCACAAGATGTACGGCTACTCCATGCACATTGCCGACCCCAAATACTTTACCTCCCTGTGCCGCTGGTTTAAGGATCGCCACGACTGGGAGATTGCCCCCAACCAGATTATCAACTCCCACGGCACCTTCGGGGCTTTGACCCATGTAGCTCATATGTACGCCAAGCCCGGCAACGGGGTCATCGTCATGGATCCCGTCTACGGCCACTTTTCTCAGGACATCGTCAAGTGGGGCAACGTGCCCGTACGCTGTCATCTTGTCAACAACGACGGCTATTACACCATCAACTATGACCTGCTGGAGGAGCAGGCTTCCGATCCCAACAACACCCTGCTGATTTTCTGCAACCCCCACAACCCCGTGGGACGGGTGTGGACGGCGGAGGAGATCCGCAAGGTCTCCGAGATTTGTGAGAAGCACAACGTCTTCGTCATCTCCGACGAGGTGCACTGCGACATTCTCCGCAAGGGCGTTTCCTACACTCCCTTCCTGAAGGCCTGCGTCAACAAGGCCCACGCCATCGTGCTGGTAGGCATCAACAAGAGTTTCAACATGGCCGGTCTATCCTGCTCCAATGCCATCGTGCAGGATGCGGATCTGTACAAGGCCATTATGAAGGACTACCCCATGACCATGCCTACCCCCTTCGCCATTGCCGGCCACATTGCCGCCTACACCGAGGGAGACGAGTGGATGGATCAGGTGTGCGAGTACATCGACGGGAACATCGACTGGGTCATTGACTTCTTTGCCAAGGAGATGCCCAAGGTGAAGATTGCCCGCCCTGAGGGCACCTACTGCCTGTGGATGGACTTCCGTGGGTACGGGCTTTCCGATGCGGACATTCACAAGCGCATCTATGCCGACGCCAACGTGCTTCTGCAGGACGGTACCGTCCACGATCCCGTGGAGGGGCAGTGCTGGCAGCGCATGTGCGTCCCCTGCGCCAGAAGCGTACTGCAGACTGCCTGCCGCCGCATTGCGGATGCCTTTCGGGATGTAAATTGACGTCTGCTCTTGACAAAATCGTCCCTTTGGGTAAGAATATAAAGATACCCACAGGAGGTTTTTTCTTTGGAACAGAATCGGCGCAAAACACGATATTCCGCCTACGAGCTGGCAGAGATTGTCAACCGTTGGCATCAGCTATGGACGCATCTTGAAAAGCGGAAAATTGATTACGGCACAGGGGACTTGTATACTTCCGTGGAGGTGCACACCGTCACCCATGTGGAGGACAACCCCGGCATCACCGTCACCCAAATTGCCGAAGACACCCTCCGCACCAAAAGCGCCGTATCTCAGATGGTGTCCAAGCTGGAGGGAAAGGGACTTTTGCGCCGAGAGCAGGATGCCCAGAACGCCAAGCTCCAGCGGCTGTATGTTACGGAGAAGGGGCTGGAACTGAGCCGCTGCCACAAGCTGTACGATGAAACCAACTTTCCTCAGGAGGATATTATCTCCCTGTACGGGGTCGATGTGGTGGACAAGTTCATCGATGTACTTCGGTACATTACCAACCGCATGATTGAAAAAATGCGTTTGGAGGAAGAGAAGTCCACCAAGACGCAATAATTGAAAAAAGCGGCTTAAGCCGCTTTTTTAATGCTTTCTTTTAAAGAACCAGTTCTTCGCCGCTTTGGAGGCAGTGCATCTCCCCGTCGAAAAGGAGCCACAGGGGCATGACTCCGGGGTTGTACAAGCGACGGCCGTCGGCACTGCTGTGCATGCCCCGCCATGCCTCCACATAGTCCCGAATTTGGATGTTGGTAGCGTACCAGATGTCCTCCCGTCCCCCCAAGAGGGCGGCGAACTCTTCCATAAGCTCCCAGTTGTTGTCCCGTTCAAACTCGTAGCTGTGTCCCCAGAGATAGAATAGTTGGGCACGGTAGGGCTTGCTTTGGGCAAAGGCTTTGGCAAGGGGCATACACTCCGGCTCCGTATGGTGGCAGGTGGGCGGGAGCGTCAGCCAGTCCGTGGGAATGTCAAAGCCGTGGCTGGACTCCACCGTGCGGGCATAGGCCACGCCGCAGGTTTTCAAGGCTTGGGCAAGCTCCCGGCTGTAGGCGCCGTAGGGGTAGGCCATGCCCCGAATGATGCGACCGAAAAGCCGTTCCAGCTTTTCCTTATCCCGCATGGTCTGCCACAGACTTTGAGCGGTGGGGAGGGTAGCAAAGTTTCCATGATCATAACCGTGGATGGCCACCTCCTGCCCCGAATGGGCAAAGAGGGCAAGAGCCTGCCGTTCCGTCATGCGGCGGTGAATCTGCCCTGCAGGATACACGGTGCCTTCAGGGGCAAACATGCCGCTGTTTAAATTAAACGTCCCCTTTAACCCATGGCGCTCCATGATGTCCAAAAGCCGGGCATCCTGCTCCACGCCGTCATCATAGCTCAGGGTCAGGGCCTTAGACAGACCCCCGGGAAAACGCATCTGCAAATCTGCCATTACAAATCACCTCACGGATACAAGTCATTAAGAAAGAAGGTGCGGCCGCTGTCTTAAATAAGCCTCCGCCTTTTCCAGCACCGGAGCGTAGTCGGAATGGAGCACGGTCAGCGCTTCCTTTAGGGGGAGCCAGGAGGCGGACAAGATTTCCTCCGCCTGCAGGGAAAGGGGGCCTTCACCGCGAGCCAAAAACAGAATAAGCTCCTTTTTCTTGCCGGGGAAGGGCGCATATACCAGCTTTTCCCGAAAGTCCGGCAGAAGCTGTACCCTTAGGCCTGCCTCCTCCAGAATCTCACGGCGGGCGGTTTCCTCCTCGTTTTCCTCGCCTTCCATGTGCCCCTTGGGGGCACTGTAGATGCCTGAGGCCTTCTGCATCAGACACAGATACTCAATCTCCCCGCCTTTTTGGCGGAAGACCAAGCCCCCGCAGCTTTTTTCCCAAACCGCTTCCACCTTGGAACGGAAAAACCGCTCCTGAAAGCGCACCCCGTTCTCAATTTCATGGCGGAACAGGCGCATGCCCTCAGGCACCATGACCAGCTTATCCTCCACGTCATTCTCACGGTGGACAATGGCCCCAATCCGCCCCGTAAACCGAGTCACAGGCTCCTGCACCCCCAACAGGTACACGTCCTGCTCCTCTCCGTCCGCCGCCATGACGCCGGGAAGATAGCCGTAGTTCACAGGGTACACGAGCCCGTTATGGTCATAACCTATGGGTCTGTCCACAATCATGGTCACGGTTTTCCCCAGATATTTTCGCAGGCGGCTCCTGTCCTTGTCTTTGTTTATCTTCTCCATGGGTTCGCTCCAAATTTCTTTATTTTATCATACAGGAAGGGAGGGAATAAGTCAAATGCGTTTCTTCCATAAAAGGAGGCAATCCATTGCTTAGGGGGCTTTTGGGTTTGCGGAAGCGGGGCGTCGGAAGGGCGAAGCCCTTCTCTTGCGTGCGGGGGACGAAGCCCCCGCACGCAAGGGTTTGCTTTAGCGAACCCGCCGCCCCGCCCCTGCCTGCACGAAAAAAACATAACAAAAAACCTTTGCCCGAAGACAAAGGTTCTGGCGCAGAGAAAGAGATTCGAACTCTTGATGACGTTCCCGCCATACACGATTTCCAGTCGTGCGCCTTAGACCAGCTCAGCCATCTCTGCAACGTCCAAAAGATATAATACACTACTTCGGCGCAGAAAGCAAGTGTTTTTTTCTCATTTTCCGTTTTTATTTTTCACGCTGGGGGAAGTACTGGTAGAAGGTGCACTTCATGCCCCCGTTGGAAAGCTTGCGGCGCTTGTCCGCCCGCTTGCCGTAGACCTTTTCAAAGTCCTCCATGCCGCTGATGATGCCTACCTGCCAGCGGGTGAGCCTGTCGAAAATCCGCCGCATGTCCCCGTAAAGCGCCATGGTCTGCTCCCTGTCCAGCATACGCTCCCCGTAGGGCGGGTTGCACAGCAGAACTCCCTTTTCAAAGCGGGTCTCAAAGTCCTGCACCTTGCGCACGGAGAAGTTTACCTCCACCCCCGCCTTCTTGGCGTGGATGCGGCTGAGGGCCACACTGCGCTCATCCATGTCGTAGCCGTACACGGGAAGTTTATCGTGGCGGGCGCAGTCCCGAGCTTCCTGTCTGGCCAGCAGGAAGGTTCTGTCC
>CAZPCH010000045.1:0-8229 GCA_964585055.1 uncultured Christensenella sp.
AAAATCCATGTCAAGTTTCAAACATAAAAAGACTGCAGGGGTATTGTCCTGCAGTCTCAGTGCTTTTATTTTTTTACTTTTTATACTTGGCTATCAGCGCATCCAGTTCCGACTGGCTCAGGCGGAAATAGCTTTTAAGCTGTTTGAGCACCTCGTCCGGTCGGTTTTGAAGCCAAGTGCGGATACGCTCCACCTCCTGCTTCCATGCCGACACAGAGCCCGGGGAATGGCTGCTTCCCCAGTACTTTGTATGCCGTGCCATTTCAGGCTCCATCTCGCTGACAAGCTGATCCAGGATATCACTGCACCGCTGGGGGTCAAAGGTGGTCACAATCAGCTCCACAAACCGCTCCACGAATTGATCCCGCCACTGGGAGTTTCTGGAAAGGCCGTAGTACAACGTGGTCTTCAAATGGCTCGTGGCCGTGTCCAGTCCGTCCTTGGAAAAAAGCGTGCCCATCATGTCCCGCTTGACGGAGGAATTATACCCCATGGCGTAGTCAAAGTCGTAAAGAATGGGACGCCAGCGGATATCGTTGTCCGTAGTATGCCAGTATTTTTGGTTAGCCACATCGGAATTGCACAGATAGATGGTGCAAATCAGATAGTCCATGATATATTCGGCATCCACCGATTCAAGGAGCTTCTGATACACGCTGTCGGAAGCGGTATTGTTGGATTCGATATAGGAGAGAAGACTTTTCCAGCCCTTATTGGAGCCCCGTACGGTGGTCTGGCTGTAGCGGATGATCTCCACATTGTCCTTATTGATTCCGTAATGGGTCACCAGATAATCGGCATTCTGATCTTCGTTCAAATCATACAAACCGTAATACTTTCCGTTGACATAGACCACCACGGGCTTGGTAGCGGCCACATCCACATTCAGCCCCATGCAAAGGCGGGAAGCAAGGGAGTCCCGAATTCGCCCCTTGGTGTGATCCTGCCCGGAGTTGCGCACCACAAGGGCGCCGAAGGTTTCCCATCCGTACTCATCAAAGAAAGGATAGGTCCCATGGCTCTGCCCGTATACGCCTCTAAGGTTCAAGGATAGAGAGGGCTGTTTATAGCCCAATGTGCCCGCTCCCTTTGCCTTCACCCCTGTAGGAAAGCAGGTTCCTAACTTGCCGTCGGCTTCGTAATAGGTAACATATCCCTCTTTCTCCACCTTGGTTTGGGACTGCTTGCTTTTTGCAGACCAGACGGCATCCTTATCACCGGGAGATAAGCTGATGGAAACTACCGGCAGTTGATGGGGCTCCTCAAACAGATACGTAAAGGAGACCTCCTGACTGTCCTGCTTCCCCGCCTCCGCAGCAAAGGCCCGCACCACCGTGTTCTTCGTAATGGACAGGGGTTCGCTGTAGCGTTTGGAAGATGTGGTGGGCTTACTGCCGTCCGTGGTATAGTAAATGGTGGCATTGCTGCCGCTGCGTATGGTCAGAGTAAAGGCCTTGGTTTGATACAGATCGGTCTCAGAGAATACGGGCGCGGCCGCATATCCCGAGGTATAGGAAGCATTGTTGGCTTCGCCGGGCGTCGGCGTGTTAAAGAAAACCCGTTCTATGGAGGCATTGCCCTCCAGCCGGCCGGAGGATTGTCCTTTGGTCATAACCCCGGTCTCAAAGCGATCCCGCACACGTCCCTGATTGTCCTTTAAATACAGTGTCTCGCCGTTTTTGGAAATGCCGAAGGGTGCCGTCCCCCCCTGAGAATTGCATTCGATGACGAAGTAGGAACCTGCTCCCAGCGTCATGGACGGGAATGGATACTTGTTCTCATTCAAAGAATCCGTCAGCACCCAGCCGCTTAAAGAGATACTGCTGTTGCCGCCGTTATACAGTTCCACCCAGTCATTGCCTTCTACAGTCGCCCCGCAGACTTCGCTGATATAGACACCCTCCGTATCAAAGGCACCTAAGGCTGAGATGTCGGACAAACCTTCTCCGTTGGCAGTGCCGGGGGTTGGATAGCGGTAATACATCCCCTGCCCGTCAAAGGAAATATCATGGCGGGTGACTTCGGGCATGGCAATGCCTGTATACCTGCGGGTGCCCGCATCATAGAGAAATACCCCCTCCTCCTCTGCATTTACGGAGAAGTTTGCATGGAGGGTTCCTGAATTTCTATCCTTTCCGTCCAAAAATACAACCAAATAACTGCCCTCCTCCATGGTTACATCGGGAAGCGCCCACTTGGTCAGCTTATTGGTGTTGTCCGTCAAATACAGTCCCTGCAAAGACCGCGCCTTGCCGCCGTTGTACAGCTCCACAAAGTCTCCGCAGTCCCCGTCTTCATCCATGCAGGAGTATTGATTGGAAATCAACAGTTCGTTTAGCCGCAGTCCGTCCAAATCGGAGGCCTGCTCCACGGCCAGGGAACTGTATATGGGCGTATCGTTGGCTCGTCCCGGAGTAGGTTCCTGACAATAGCCCCAGCCGTCTGCGGCCATGGCCCAGCTTACGTCCGTCTCCAAGGCAGGAATTTCCAAAATATCCAAGGTGCTTCCGTCAGGAGCAGTCAGATACAGGGTATCCCCCGCCTTTTTTATGCCCAAATCCACAGAGGGATGTTCCGTTCCCCCGCAGCAGCAAATTGCAATATATGCACCGGGGGCAAGGATATAGCCGGGAAGTTGCCGTTTAGCGGGCTTCTCCAAATCATCGGTTACATAGTAATCCGACAAGGTGATGTCTTGATCGGAGCCGTTGTACAATTCGAACCAATCCTGCCGCCCGCACCCCTCATAGGCGCTTTGAAGGTAAGCCGATGAAAGCACTTCGGAAAACATAAGTCCCTGCACAGCGGAAGAGGCAGGCGATTCAGAAGCCGCTGCGCCGTAAGAGGGCTGAGGAATGGACGCCCCTCCCTCCTTCGAATCGGGGGTACAGGCAAATACCGGCACCAGCATGCCCAGTGCCAGCAGTAAAGCCGTTAGTTTTCGTCCCAATCCCTTCATGCGCAGAATCGCCTTCCTTTTTGATATAGTCTATCATACCACAAGGCCCCGCCTCTATACAAGAGATACGGGGCATTGTTCAAGTATTCTTGACACTTCTGTGACATTTAACCGTTTAAAGCCGGGTTACAAGGGTCTCCATAGGCTTTCTCGTTTCGTGAGCCCCGCTTGGGAGTGCATCCTCGGCGGCATATCCCATGGGCAGCAGGGCCCAGACCGTTTCCGCTTCAGGCAAGTTGAAAGCATCGTGAACCGCATCCTTATCGTACCAGCCTACAATGCAGGTGCCCAGTCCCAGACTTTGGGCTTCCAGCACCGCATGGGTCAAAGCGATGGTGGTATCCATCTGCGCCCAGCTTCTGCCGTCCAAAGGACTCTGTGCGCTTTCTTTTTCCGCCCCGCAAAACATCAGCACTACGGGCGCATTAAAAGTGCAAGGGGTCAGAGAACGGAGCTTCTCAAGATTCTCCCCGCTCTCCACCACATAAATGTGAAAGGGCTGCATGTTCTTTGCCGTAGGTGCAAGACGGGCCGCCTCCAGTACAAGACGGAGTTTTTCCTCCTCGACGGGAATTGGGGCATAGCGGCGGACGGAATATCTTTCTTTCATAAGAGGGAGCAAATCCATGGGTACTTAGTTCCTTTCTATCATTTTTCTTTTGAGGGAGGATTTTTCAACAGTTTTTCCCGTTCTCTATAGTCGGGCATATACTGAGACACCAGCCTATAGAAGCCTGCGCCGTGATTCTTTTCCTTCAAGTGCGCCAGCTCATGCACCACCACATATTCAATGGCCGCTTGGGGATAGGCCATAAGCCGCCAGGAAAAGCAGATTCGATTTTTGCCGCTGCAGCTTCCAAAACGGGTGCGGGCGCCGGTAACGGAAACATGTGCAGGGGTAAGCCCCATAGCGGCGGCATACTTTTCAACAAGGAGGGGCAGCCGTTCCTTGGCCACGCCCTTTAAGCGCTGGGCTTCCTCTTTGGTTGGCTCCGGATAGGCTTCACGCCGTGCCAGCACCTTCTGCCTATGAGATTCCACCCAATCCTCCTTTTCCTTTAGAAAGGAGAGGGCCTGCAGATCGGATACAGACAAGGGAACCCGCACCAGAACGTCCCCGGTGCGGGTAATTTCAATCGCCATGGTTTTTCTGTTTGAGCGCAGCAAGGTGTAAGAAAAATTCACTCGTCGGCTTCCTCGGTTTCCGTCAAAACCAGTTCGCCGGCATCTTCCAGCACTACGGCGTCTTCCACAGATAAATCCGGCAAAAGGTCATCCTCAGGCAAAACAAAATGCAAAACGCCGTCCAGCTTGTAGTTTTGATAGCACTCCAAAAACTCTTCCAGCGAGCGCACAATGGGATTTCCTGCCTCAATGTCTCCTTCACTGCTTTCCGCTTTGGAGGATTCGGAATAATACACCTTCCCACCCATGATGGTGTCAATAAAGAGGCAGTGTCCGTACTTTTTCCCGGATTTTGAAGGGCTTTTTGTAAAGCCAATGACCACATTGTGCACGATTTCTTCCTGAGAGGCAATTTCCCGCAGGGCTTCCTCCAAGGTGTATTCCTTGCAATCGTAGGCGTGAATGGCATACCCGCCGGTAGTGACTTCCAGATTCTTGTAGTTATCAAAAATCTGATTGCCGTTTCCCTTCACGTACTTGGTATTGATTCCGTACACCATCATAAGCTGATTGATGTACGCACCGCAGTAGCCTTTGAAGCTCTTTTTTCCCGAACGCTTTTTCGCCGCCTCGCAGCTTTTCACAATGCGCTCCCGAGCGGCTTGTGCTTCCTGCTCTTCCTCCTGCTTTTCCAGTGCAAAGGTCGGAAAAGCGCACAGCAAGAGCAGCAAAGTCAAAAGCAGGCAGGCTAATCGTCTCTTCATTCATCCGTCTCCTGAAATTCTTAGAAAAAGTATAGCAATTCCCGTATTTTCTGTCAAGACAGGGGCACCAGTTTCCCGGCTACCAAATACCGCTCCGTGCTTTCATGATCCTGGGTGCAGGTAACGAAGGTCACGATTTTATCCTCGGGCGTTACGCTGACGTTGGTTGTAATATGGGAACGGCCGCGAATCTCGTCCAAATAGCTTTGATAATCCGCTTTATCTCCGAAATGCATGGGGATGCGGTCATCGAAGATATCAATCAAGTAGGAAGCAAATATTTCCACCTTGTAATCCCCCTGGGGGGTCAGCAGATACATAACGGGATGGGCTTCGTAGTAGCTTTGCTTCTTATAGCTGACCAAAGAGGAAAACATAACACCGTCTCCGGTTCTGGTCATGTTGTGGCCATAAATGCAGGTGTTCTCATCGGAGAAATCGTCGGCATTGTCCTCATGAATGAACAGGGTGCCCCGGTTGGTGCTCTTACCGTCAAAGCTATGGTTTAGATAGTAAGTATTATTCCGCTGCACCACAGGATAGTCAATATCCGTTCCTTCGCTGTACAGCCAAGCGGCCACATCGGGATTGATGGCGGCCAAATCGGCAAAGTTCACCTCAACAGGGGCTTGCTCTCCCGCAGGGGTAGGTTCCGCCGTGGGCTCCGGAGTATCCGCACCTCCGGGAACCGCATCAAAGTCAGGATATTCCGAGTCCGCAGGCTGGATAACCAAAATACCCCCGGTGGTGGCCGGTTCTAAAGCGGGTGTTTCCGTAGGCGCCAAAGTCTCCTTCTTTACGGTGCCGATGCCTTGAGTATCGGAAACCTTAATCCGCACGGAAAGCACGGTATACAGAATCACGCCGAAAGCAATGAGCATAATGCCCACGATGATGGCCGAGAGAAGCAGACGCAACTGATCCTGTGTGGTTCGAGATTTCTTTTTCTTCATTTCTTGTTTGTACAAAGAAAGGGGGATTACTCCCCCTTCTACTGTTTTAAGTTACTCAGCGGCTCTTGCGGGAGCTCTTCTTTTTGTTAATCAGCACCAGCGCTGCGCCGCCGGCCAGCATGACTCCTGCCATGCAGAGAATCAGAGGCAGTCCGTCAAAGCCGGTCTTGGGCTGTGCGCCGTAGGTGTTGGTGACGGTAGCGGTCTTCTTGTCGGCGCTGAGGGTTACCTTGCGGCTGTATCCGGAAGGCGTCTTCACCTCGTCCACGGTCCAAGTCCAGCGGGCATCCAGATTCTCGAAGGTGTAGCTCCAATCGTTGTTCTCATTGAGCTCGGCGGTAATGGACTTGCCGTTTACCTTGTAGAGCACCTTGGTCTTGGTGTCCTTGCCGTTCTTATCCTTCTGGTAGTAGTACAGTTCTACGGTGACGGAGCCGGGACGCTTCTTCTCGTAGCCCTTATCCTGCCAGACCTTCTTAACAGTCAGAGTCGTGCGGGGCACATCCTCCTTGAACTGGTTGGTGAACTCAGCGGCAGAAGCGGAATGGGTGCTTCCGTCCAAAGTGTAGTAGAAGGAAGCAAAGCCGCCTTCTGAATCCGTCGTGAAGGAATACACCTTGGTGTCATAGGTCCACTTGCCGGTGTTCTCGGGAACGATCTCCTCAATGGTGCCGGAAAGGTTGGCAATCTGGCTGAGGGGGCCGCTGATATACAGGTATCCGGATGCGCCGGTCTCCCCTGCCTTGACGGTGAGAGAGAACTTGCCGTCCGCAATGGGCGCATCGCCCCACTTCACCACAATCTTGTCGGTGCCGCATTCCTTGTTGGAAAGCTTCACACTGAAATTGAAGGTGGTATCGGTGTTGGGAAGGTAGCTGCCCGTCTTCTCCACAGTCTTCTTCACGGGAATCATGAGGTCGACCTGGGGATCGGGCACCTCGGTGGGTGCGGGGCTGGGAGTGGGCTCCTCAGTAGGTGCAGGACTGGGAGTAGGCGCCTCAGTGGGTGCAGGACTGGGAGTGGGTTCCTCAGTAGGTGCAGGACTGGGAGTGGGCTCCTCAGTGGGTGCAGGACTGGGGGTCGGTTCCTCAGTGGGTGCGGGGCTGGGAGTAGGCTCCTCAGTGGGTGCGGGGCTGGGAGTGGGCTCCTCAGTAGGTGCAGGACTGGGAGTAGGCTCCTCAGTGGGTGCAGGACTGGGAGTAGGTGCCTCAGTAGGTGCAGGGCTGGGGGTAGGCTCCTCAGTGGGTGCAGGACTGGGAGTGGGCTCCTCAGTAGGTGCAGGGCTGGGAGTGGGCTCCTCAGTAGGTGCAGGGCTGGGAGTTACGGTCGTATTGTTGAATACCAGGTTGCTGATTTCGCCGGACTTTACATAGGGCTTACGAACATAGTCCCCATGCTCATCCAGTTCGGGCTCATGGAACCCAACGACGATGGTGTACTCATTCAAATCGTAAATGTATCCGTCGCCGCCAATCTTTTCTCTGAGCAAATAGGTGATATCGGAGAAGTCGGTCAAATCCTCATAGGAAATGGCGATAACGGCTTTGCCGTTGGCATCGTTCTTGGCAGAAGCGATGAGCTTGTTGCCCTGATACAGCTCAAACTCAAAGAGATTGGGCGTGGTGCAGGGTACGCCGTCCAGATTCTTGGTGATTTCAAAGCCGATGCCGGTGCTGGAAACGGAGACCTCGATGTCCTGTCCGCTTACCTCGCCCTCAAGCTGGAAGTCCAGACCATCATAATGGCCGGGTCTGTATCCGTCGCAGTTTTCTGCGGCTTTGACGATTTGGGACTTGCCCAGGGAAATGGACACCTTCTCGTAGGTATTGCCCTTGCTGTCCTTCAAGTCCACCACGATTACGGCTTTGGAAGAGTCCGTAATGTCTTTTCCATTAATAGATACATCCCGGGTCTTGCGGAATTCATAGGAGCCGCTCTTGGAAAAGCCTTCGTACTTTGTGCCGTTGATGGTTACGGAATACACCTTGGTCACGTTGGCGGTAATGGTTTCCGTGCTGGTGCTGATGATGTTTCCGTCCTTATCCACGATGTTGCGCTTCAAAGTAAAGGAAGCCCCTGCAATGCGCACGTCAATATGCGTGAAGGTAGCCTCATCGAAAGTTTCCTGGTCACCGGGGCGTGCCTGAGGATCGGCTTCTCCGGTTTCCTCGGCCAATACCAGCATGGGCATCACGGATGCCAGCATGAGGACTGCCAGGAACATAGCCAGATATTTTTTCATATTCTCTCCTCCTTTTTAAAATTCAGTGCGAGTCACTTTTTTGTTCGATTTATCATACAATACTTTTTTTTCGTTTGCAAGAGCGAAAAGGGTGTTTTTCTTCATTCTAATGCAGATTTTACATTTCTGACGAATCTCGAATCGCCGAACGTCTCCCCGTTCCCGCCTGCAGTTATATACTATTTC
>CAZPCH010000046.1:0-8202 GCA_964585055.1 uncultured Christensenella sp.
GGGTGGAGCTTGCCCCCGGGGAGGAGCAGGAGGTCTCCTTCTTTATTCCCGAGGAGGAGCTGTGCTTCTACGACAAAGGCCATTGGGTGCTGGACGATGCATATACCGTATATGTGGGCAGCAGCAGTGCCAACGCCCGTCCCTGCCCCATGGAGGCGTAGGGGCAAATTTCAGGATACCCATAAAGAAAAGGAGCTTTTATGAAAGCACAGGCTATGAACCCCTACCTGCCCTGCTACGAGTATATCCCCGACGGGGAGCCTCGGGTCTTTGGAGACAGGCTGTACATCTTCGGCAGTCACGACAAGTTCGGCGGCAAGCAGTTCTGCGAAAACGACTATGTAACCTGGTCTGCCCCCGTGGAGGATCTGTCCCAATGGCGGTACGAGGGCGTCATCTATAGAAAGGAGCAGGATCCCCGCCCCGGCAATCTTTTTGCTCCCGATGTGGTGCAGGGGTTGGATGGCCGCTACTATCTTTATTATTCCAAGGCGGACAGCACCGTCATCGGGGTGGCCGTGTGCGATACCCCCGCCGGGCAGTATCAATATTTGGGGGAAGTGGTCTATGCCGACGGCACCGTTTTAGGGGAAAAGCCCGGGGACTACTACCAGTTTGATCCCTCCGTGCTGGTGGACGAGGGGAGGGTTTGGCTGTATTCCGGTTCTGGGCAGTACAGCACCCAAAAGCGCTTTCGGCAGAAGATGGTGGGCTGTATGGTCATGGAGCTGGAAGCCGACATGCGGACGGTGAAAAGCGGCCCCAAGGTGCTTCTTCCCGGCTCCAAAAAGTTTTTGACCAAGACCTTCTTTGAGGGCGCCTCCGCCCGGAAGATTAACGGCACCTACTACCTCGTCTTCCCTGCCAACGATATGACAGGTCTTAACTACGCTACTTCTTCTACCCCGGACGGGGACTTTACCATACGGGGGGTCGTTCACTCCTCTTCGGACGTGGGACTGGGGAAATATACCCTCCAAAACCCTGCCTACCCGCTGGGAAACAGCCACGGAGGGCTGGTGTGCCTGAAGGGGCAGTGGTACATCTTTGACCATCGGATGACCAACAACAGCCTTTTCAGCCGGCAGGGGGTGGCCGAGCCCGTGGAAATTCGGGCGGACGGCTCCATTTCTCAGGCGGAGTCCACCAGCTCGGGCCTAAACAACGGCCCCTTGCTTGGGGAGGGTACCTATCCTGCTTACATAGCCTGCAATCTTCTGCGGGGCTTTCTCCATGGCCCCTATATCACCCAGGACAAGCCCGACGGGGACACTACCGCTCGGCAGTATGTTTCGGGCATCCGCCGTGGGTGCCGTGTGGGGTACAAGTATTTTGACTTTGCCGACGTCCCCCTGACCTTGACCATTGAGTATCGAGGCAAGGGGCAGGGAAAACTCTACGCCCTTACCGAGGACGGCGGGGCGCCCGTGGGCACGGTGAAGATACAAAAGACCCATGCATGGAGCCAAGCAAGGTGCCAAATCCATGTTCCTGCAGGGAAGTCGGCACTGTTTTTTAAATATCAGGGGAGCGGCTCCATGGAGCTGCGCACCTTCACTTTCAGCAAATAAGGAGGTTGGGTATGAACATTTTTGGCCCAGGAATCTATATGGCCACCGGCAAACTGCCGGGAAAACTCCCCGTGCCCGAGGGGGCAAAGACGGCCTACGAAGCCGCCGCCAACGGCATGGTGCTTTTAAAGAACGACGGGACGCTGCCCATGAAGCCCTGCAAAGTCGCTCTCTTTGGCGGGGGCGCCGAGTATACCGGCTTTTGCGGCACGGGCTCCGGCTTTGCCTTCAGCCCCTACACCATTTCCGCTCGGCAGGGGCTGGAGGAGGCGGGCTTTATCATCACCTCCCGGCTGTGGCTGAAAAAGTACCAAAAGGCGGTCAAGGAGGCGGAGAAGACGGCTAAGCTGACCATGCTGGAGAAGCGCTTCAGCGGCATTCAGCCCAAGGCCCCCGACCCGATCATTACGGCCGAAGAGCTTAAGGCGGCGAGAGAAGCGGAGACCGCCGTTTACGTTCTGAAGCGGAACACCGGGGAAAACTTTGACCGCAAGGCAGAAAAGGGGGACTATTACCTTTCCGACATAGAGGAGGAGAACCTGCGCACCCTGACTTGCACCTTCCCCCGCACGGTGGTGGTGCTGAACACCTGCGTTATCGATGCCGCCTTGTTGGAGAGCATTCCGGGCATCTCCGCCATTTTGCTCATGGGGCAGGCGGGGCTGGAGGCAGGACGGGCCTTGGCGGACATTCTCACGGGGAAAGTCACCCCCTCCGGCAAGCTGACGGACACCTGGGCCAAACGCTACGAGGACTATCCCGCTTCCAAGACCTTCTCCTCTAACGACGGGGAGACTTTGCAGGAGGACTATGCCGAGGACATCTTTGTGGGCTATCGCCACTTTGATACCGCCGGGCTGGAGGTAATCTATCCCTTTGGCTATGGCCTATCCTATACCCGCTTTGCCTATGAGAACATTTCTGCGGAGGCGGACTGGCAGTTTGTTACCCTGCGGCTCACCGTAAAGAATATAGGCGCATACAAAGGCCGGGAGGCGGTGCAGGTGTATGCCAGCGCCCCTGCAGGCAGGCTCCCAAAGCCCTATCAGGAGCTGAAGGGCTATGCAAAGACCCGCCTGCTTCTGCCCGGCGAGCAGGAGGACATCACCGTTCAATTCCCCACAACCGCCTTAGCCAGCTATGACGAAGGGAAGGCTGCCTATGTGATGGAGGCGGGGGACTACATTCTCCGTGTGGGCACCCACAGCCGCAGTACCCAGGCGGCGGCCGTTTTGCGGCTGGATGAGGAAGCCGTCACCCGGCAGCTTACCAACTTGCTTCAGCCGGATCACCCCTTGCCCCCTGTCCAATACCCTGCCATTAAGGCGGAAAGCTGTCAGGCGCCGGTTCTTTACCTGCGGGCCAAAGAGCTTGCGCCTCGGGACAGCCGAATCAAAGAGCGCAAAATTATCAACTATTACCCTGAGGGCAGTGAGCCGCCCGTGCTTCAGCGGAAGTTCTGTTTCCCCGTCTCATGCACGGAGGAAAACCGTCAGGTGCGGGCCTGCCCTCAAGCCACCCTTTTAGACGTGGCCGACGGGAAGGTGACCATGGAGGAGTTTGTTGCTTCCCTGGATACACAAACCCTTCTGCGGATTGCCACAGGCACGGGGTGCGAGACCAAATATCCCGTTGCCCCCAGACTGCCCAAGGGGAAGGTCAAGTCCAAATTCAACGTTTCCACTTCCGGGAAGACCACGGATCAGTACGCCGCCTCTTTGGGCATTCCTGCCATGGCCTTTGCCGACGGCCCTGCGGGTCTGCACCTGATGGGCTTCCCCTCCGTCACCTATCCCGTGGGCATGGTGGCGGCGCAGAACTGGGATGAAGAAATGCTTGCCCGCATAGGGGACTGCTACGGGCGGGAGATGGAGCACTATAACGTGGCCGTGGCCCTTGCACCGGGCATCAACATCCATCGGGATCCCCTGTGCGGACGGAACTTTGAGTATTATTCCGAGGATCCTTTGCTTACCGGCAAAACGGCGGCGGCCTTTACGAAGGGTCTGCAGGAAAATCATCTCGGTTACGGCGTGGCGCTGAAGCACTTTGCGGCCAACAGTCAGGAGACGGACCGCTTCACCACCAACGCCACGGTGTCCGAGCGGGCACTGCGGGAAATCTACCTGAAGGGCTTTGAAATTTGCGTGAGGGAGGCTCGTCCCATGACCATCATGTCCTCCTACAACTGCGTTAACGGCCTGCACACCAGCTCCCGCTATGATCTGCTGACGGACATTCTTCGGGGGGAGTGGGGCTTTGAGGGCTTTGTTATGACGGACTGGGATTCCGCCAGCGAGAAGCCCTTTGACTTCCACGCAGGAAACGATATCATCATGGGCGGGTATCCCACGGACATCCTCGCCGCCGCCGTCACGGGCAAAAAGCCGGAGTTTGATGGGGACGGCAATGTGCACAGAAACCGAATCTCCATGTACGGCGGCGTGATGCACCGAGACGTGGACGCATGGAACAGCTTTGCCCCCGAAGCAGGGGGGAAGGACACCTGCACCGTGACCCTTGCCCCGGGGGTTCCCTTGGGAGAACGGGCCAAAAAGGCCGTAGAGGAAGGGTATGCCCGGGTGGAGGAAACGGCTGACGGCGGCAAGACCCTTGTCTATTTCGGCACGGATCGAGGGGCGTACCTGCCCATCAGCGACGTCCAGCGGAGCGCCATGCGGGTGCTGAAGGTGCTGATGGAAAATGCGCCCATGAAGCTGGCTAGAAAGGGAGGAACTATGTCGTACGAAAAATGGGAAGACCCCGCCTGCATTGGGGAAAACGTACTGCCGGGACACTATAGCTTTGCCCGGACTCAATCCTTAAGTTTGAACGGGGACTGGCAGTTTGCCTGTTACCCCTCCCCTGAAAAGGTGCCGAAAGACTTTTTCACTCCCGCCTTTGACGCTTCCAACTGGGACACCCTCCCCGTGCCCTGCTGCTGGGAGACAAAGGGCTACGGGAAGCCCTACTACTACGGCGCCGCCTATCCCCCTGCGGTGGTCACGGCAAAAAGGAAGATTCCCGCCATTCGCCATGAGCTGAACTTTACCGGGGCCTACCGCCGTGCAGTGCAAGTGCCCGGGGACTGGCAGGGACAGCAAATCATCCTGCGCTTTGACTCCGTAAAATCGGCCTTTTACTGCTGGGTAAACGGCATGTACGTTGGCATGGGCAAAGGCTCCATGCTCCCCGTGGAGCTGGACGTGACCGAGTTTATCCGCCCCGGGGAAAACCTCATCTGCGCACAGGTGTTCAACTACTCCGACGCCACCTATTTAGAGGGGCAGGACATGTGGTATCTGGGGGGCATCTATCGGGACGTGACTTTGTACGCCCGCCCCAAGAGCCATATTCTGGATGTGTATGTGAAGGCAGAGGGGGATTGCTGGCAGGCCGCTCTTACCGCTGAGGTCTTTGCAGAAAATGCGGAAGGGAAGCTTGTGTCCCTAAGACTGCTCCAAAAGGGGGAGACCGTTGCCGAAAGCAGGGAAGCCATTGCAGAGGGGAAAGCCCTTTTGCGCCTTTCCGTCGGGGCGGTGGAGCCGTGGAGTGCGGAGTCTCCGACTTTATACGAGGTGCAGGCGGCCTTAGAGGGGGAGACGCCCAAAAGCATCCCCTTCGGCTTCCGCTTTGTAGACATAGATCGGGAGAAGGGGCAGTTGAGGCTCAACGGCCGGCCTTTGAAGCTGCGGGGCATCAACTACCACGCCTTCACCCCGGACAACGGCTATTATGTGCCCCATGAGGTGCTGGAGCGGGATGTAAAGACCATGAAGCGGTTCAACATCAACGCCGTCCGCACCAGCCACTACCCCCAGGACGATTTCTTTTACACCCTCTGCAATCGATACGGCCTGTATGTGATGGACGAGTGCAATGTGGAGAGCCACGGGGTGCGCCATAAGAATGTCCCCGGGGACAATCCTATGTGGACAGCCCATGTAGTGGATCGTATGGAGCGCATGGTCCTACGGGACAGAAACCACCCCTGCGTACTCATCTGGAGCCTTGGCAACGAGTCCGGCATTGGCAGCAATCACTACGCCATGAAGGCCGCCGCTTTGAAGCTGGATGCTGCCCGCCCCATTCACTACGAGGGGGGCTCGGATTTAAAGCTTTCGGACTTTTTGTGCGACGGCTACTCCGCCCCTGAGCGGGAGCAGGCCTTTGCCGACGGTCTGGATGTGGAGAAAAAGCCCGGCTTTCTGCAAAAGCTTTTGCCGCTGACCATGTCTTTAGACAAGATCGCCTTTGCGGACTATCGGCACCATCCCATTGTGGCCACGGAGTATGCCCACGCCATGGGCAACGGCGGCAGCGACATTGCCCGGCACATGGAAATTTTTGAAAGCAGTGACCGCTGGTGCGGCGGCTTTATCTGGGACTTTAAGGACAAAGCCCTGCTGAAAGGCACCCAAAACGGCCGCCCCATGTGGACATACGGCGGCGACTGGGGGGTAAAGGATCAGGCGGGGAATTTGTGCTGCAACGGGGTCTGCGGCCCCGACGGCCGCCCCCACAGCGTGCTCTATGAGATAAAAAAAGCCTACCAGCCCATTGCCTTGACCATGGAAGAGGGGCAGATAGTTCTATTTAACCGTGCCTCCTTTACCGATACAGGGGCGTACGATTGCCGCTGGGCGCTTACCTGCAACGGGCAGACGGAGGAAACGGGCACTTTGTCTTTGTCCGTTCCCCCCAGAAGCGCCGCTCGGTTCCCTCTGCCCTGCATTCGTCCCATGGACAAGCCGGGGGCCTGGTACTTCCAACTGAGCTTTCACCTAAAGGAAGACACGCCCTGGGCATCGGCAGGACACACCATCGCCTACGGCCAGTGGCTGATGCGGGAGGTGCAGTCCCCCGAAAATACGGAAACCGTTCTCGTCTCTCCTGAGCAAAGGGGAGATACGGTACTGCTTCAGGCAGGGGACACCGCCTACACCGTCTCCTTAACTACGGGTGATCTGGTGCAGATACAGGCTTGGGGCCAAGACCTCCTTCGTGAGCCCATGCACCCGGCCCTGTTTCGCCCCTTGACTGATTCCGATGCGGGCTTTATAGGCCTTGCCATGGGGCGGGCCAACCGTCTTGACTTCTGGGGAAAAGCCGCTCTGCAGGGGTTGGGCAAGCCTTGTAGCGTGCAGATTTCCTCAAGCGGCGTTGCCGTGGAGCATTGCATAGGGGACAGCCGCCTTTTGCGCACCTATGGCGCCGACGGGGAAGGGAACCTGCTGGTTGCCTGCACCCTGCACACAGGAAAGAAGCCGCCCCGCCGCTTCGGCATGGAGCTGACCCTGAGTGCCGCCTGCCGCCGGTTCACCTGGTTCGGCCGAGGCCCCCATGACACCTATTGGGGGCGGGAGGAAAGCGGTTTGGTGGGCATACACAGCCTTCATGCCGAGGAGCAGGATGCCTACGTCCGCCCTCAGGAATACGGGAACAAGCGGGAGGTGCGCTGGTTGACTTTGACGGACGAAACCGGCACGGGGCTGGAGGTTGCCGCCCTTGACGCCCCTATGTCCGCCTCCGTTCGCCCCTATCCCCTTGCCGCCCTTCAGTCGGCGGCTCACGCAAACGAACTTCCCGAGGACTATGACGGCACCGTTTTAAATCTGGATGCCTTGCAAAACGGCTTGGGGGACTGCTTCGTTCCCTGCCCGGAAGCCTATAAAATTCAGCCAAAAGCGAAATACAGCTATGCGTTTCGCCTTCATCCCTGCAAAACCAAGAATTGAAAAGGAGTGTTATCATGGGATTTGGAAAAAAGAACGAAACCGCCCAAAGCCACAAGCTGGGCTTTGGCAAACTGCTGGCTTGGAATTCCTCCGGCATCGCCAGTGCAGCCTGCTTCATCATCGTCAACGGGTATCTGTCCAAGTTCTGCACGGATTATCTGGGCATGGCGCCGGCGGCTGTGGCCACCATTCTGCTGCTGAGCAATGTCATTGACGCCGTTACGGATTTGATTGCCTGCTACGTAGTGGATAACTCCAAGGTCACCAAGTGGG
Source organism: uncultured Christensenella sp. (assembly GCA_964585055.1). Taxonomy (GTDB): domain Bacteria; phylum Bacillota; class Clostridia; order Christensenellales; family CAG-138; genus RUG472. The sequence continues at coordinate 7,583 of CAZPCH010000046.1, forward strand.
GCAAGGCCCGCCCCTACGAGCTGGGGATTCTGGGGGTGTGGATCTGCACCATTTTGATGTTCCACATTCCCGAAGGCTGGAGCAACGCCCTGAAAAATGTGTGGCTGTTCTTCACCTACACCTTTGCCTTCGGCGTCTTTGATACCCTCCGCAACGCCGCCGCCCAGCCCTACACCGTCCGTGCCTTTGGGGGCGATCGGGTTTTGATCGGCAAAATCAGCGCCTACGGCGGCTTGGTCACCATGACCGGCTCCGTAATTGTGTCCCTGAGCTTCCCCGTGATGATGGCCTCCATGGCCGCCACCGCCTCCGGCTGGCGCAGGCTCATCCTCCTCTACGGCGTGCCCATGCTCCTGCTGGGTCTGCCCCGGTTCCTGTTTGTGAAGGAGGATCCCGCCATCGATGCAGGGGTGCAGCACGACAAGGTGCATTTGAAGGACATCTTTAAGATGCTGGCAAGCAACAAGTACATCTGGTTCTACGCCGTGGTCATGCTGTGCTTCAATTTGACCACCAACCTGGGCGCAACGGCCTACTACTTTGACTATGTGGTGCACAACCCGGCCATTCAGGGGATTTTCAGCGCTCTGGCCATTATGATTCGTCCCCTCCTGCTCTTT
>CAZPCH010000047.1:0-8196 GCA_964585055.1 uncultured Christensenella sp.
GGAAATGCTGAGAATGCAGAACTGAAGGGAGGGGATAGGCGGGCGTGTTTGCCGAAAAAAAGGGGGGGAAGCCCCTCACTTCCCCCCTTGAAGGTCTGTCTGCTATTGGGCAAACAGATTGGTATGGCGTTTTAAAAAGCCGAAGAACAGCACCAGCGAAAGCAGACAGCAAACTCCGTCGGTAAGGGGGGTAGCCCACACCATGCCGTAAACGGGATCCCTTTGCTGCAGGATAAACATCAGGGGAATATCCAGTATGCCCTTGCGCAGAATGGCCAGCAGGAAGGAGCGCCCTCCCCGCCCTGTAGCCTGGAAGAAGGAAATACAGGCGTAGGCGCAGGCGGAGAAGGGAGCGCCCAGACAAAGGATTTGCAGGAAGGAAGCCCCGCAAATCTGGGATTGAGAGCCGTTGGGGATAAACAAGGCCGTCAGCGGGCGGCTCCACAGCAGGCAAACCAACGTGCACAGGGCGGCCAGCCCTACGGACACGGCCATGGACATGGATACGGTCTTTTTCATGCGCTTGTGGTCGCCGGAGGCGTAGGTGTAGCCAATCAAAGGCAGTACTCCCTGGGCCATGCCCCGCACCATGGAGTGGGCCAGCATGTTCACCTTCTTGGCTACCCCCAACCCGGCTTGGAAGGCAATGCCGTTGACGGCCATAAGGGCATCCAGCACCGCAAAGGAGATGTTCTCAAAGAGGGTCATCAAGCAGGCGGGGAGGCCGGCGGCGAGCACCTGTCCGGGCACATCCTGACGGAACATTTCAAAGCTGGGGGCAAAGCGCAGGCAGGAGCGCTTGCGCTTGCAAATCAGCACCCAAACAAAGTATAGAAGCGCCGCTGCGTTGGAAAGGCTGGTGGCGATGGCCGCTCCCAGCACCTCGTTCCCTTTGGGAAGCAGGACAAACATAAAAAGAGGGTCAAGAGCAATGTTCAATAGCCCCCCCAGGGTAATGCCCACGCTGGCGTGGAAGGAACGCCCTTCCGCCCGAATCAGGTGGGAGAGCAGGGCGCTCATGGCCGTGCATACGCCCCCCAAGGTTACGGTGCAGAACAGATATCCCTTCGCCAAGGCATGGACGCCTCCGTCTGTTGCGCCTAAAAGCCGCAGAAACCCGTCCGCATACACATAGGCAAAGAGGCTGTACAGCGCCGTCAATACAAGACAGCCCCAAAAGGCAAAGCGGGCGGCGTTTTTAGCCCGCTCCGGCTGGTTGTCGCCCATGGCACGGGAAATCAAACTGGCGCCGCCGATGCCGAAGAGGTTGGCAATGGCGGACAAAAACATAAAGGCGGGCATGCACACGGTGACGGCGCTGAGCATGACATCGCTGCCGGAGAGACCCACAAAGAAGGTATCCGCCATGTTGTAGAGCACCAGAATGATTTGCCCCAGAACGGCGGGAAGAGCCAGCTTCAAAATGGCCTTAGGTACGGGCATCTTCTCAAACAAATCTTTTTTCGGAATCATTTTTTCGCACTCCTCCCTTGCAAACGGATGTACTGTATGATATGCTGTTTTTGGATAAAGTCAAATTATGAGATTTTGACCGTCCATAAATTTAAGTAATGAGGTGTCCTATGATCAGCGCCAAAATGCAAACTTTGCTGGTGGTGGCGGAGCTGCAAAACTTTACCAAGGCCGCTCAGGCCATGTCCATGACCCAGCCCGCCGTCAGCCATCATATCAAGCAATTGGAGGAAGAATTGGGCGCTCCCCTCTTTATTCGGGGGAAAAACGGCCTGCTCCTCACCCCCAAGGGGGAAATCGTCCTTCAGTACGCCAGACGCATTAAGGCGTTGGACGAAAAAATGCGGGTAGAACTGCAAAATATGGAGAAGCATCTGACCAGCTTGCGGGTGGGTTTGACCCATACTTCCGAGAGCAACCTGACCACGCAGGTGCTGGCCAAGTGTAGTAGCCAGCACAAAGGGTTAAGCATCACGATAACAACGGATACCATAAAAAATCTTTATGAATATCTGGAAAACTACGAGATCGATCTGGCCATTGTGGAGGGGGCGGTGACCAATCCCAACTTTTCCTCCATGATGCTGGACACGGACTATTTGGTGTGCGTCATGTCCAACGACAACCCCCTGTCCCAAAACGTCATGGTCACCCTTTCGGAGCTCAAGCGGCAGCGGATGATTCTGCGCCTGCCCTCCTCCGCCACCCGCACCCAGTTTGAAAACAGCTTGGAAAACCACGGGGACGCCATTGCCAACTACAATGTGATTTTGGAGGTGGACAACATTGCCACCATCAAGGACTTGATTCGAAAGGACTTGGGGGTCTCCATTCTTCCCCGCAGCGCCTGTATGGACGAATTGAGCAAGGGCAAGATTACGGCATTGCCCATTGAGAATCTGAGCATGGTGCGGGAAACCCGCATTGTGTACAATCGGGACTTTTCCCACGTGGACATCCTGCGGGAAATCACCCGCATCTATCAGCATGAGCTGACCGCTCTGCATTTTTAAGGCAATCTAATATGGGGGAAAACGGGGGAGAAGAACGGATAGTAAGCAGAACATTAAGAGTGACCGGAACATTTCTCTGGCAGAGAAAATAAAGGCTCTGGCCCAGGATCGGATTTATCCCTTTCGGGAACTGATGGCCTATTACAACTGCGCCATGATGGAGGTTTCCACCAAGTTTAACGTGCTCAATGAGGAGCTGTCTTTGCAGTATGACCGCAACCCCATCGAGAGCATCAAAACACGGCTGAAGTCCCCGGAAAGCATTGGGGAAAAGCTCCAGCGCAAGGGCGCCATCTTCCCCTTGACCGTGGAGAACATCGAGCAGAGCATCAACGACATCGCCGGGGTGCGGATTATCTGCTCCTTCCCTTCGGACATCTATGCCTTGGCGGAGGCCTTTTTGCGGCAGGACGATGTGGTGCTGATTGAGAAAAAGGACTACATCCAAAACCCAAAGCCCAACGGCTATCGGAGCCTGCACCTCATTGTGCAGGTGCCCATTTTCCTCTATAACCGAAAAAAGCCGATGAAGGTGGAGGTGCAGTTCCGCACCATCTCCATGGACTGGTGGGCCAGTTTGGAGCATAAAATCCGCTATAAAAAGGACATAGACCCCCAGGAGGCGGCCTATGTGGAGGAAGAATTGAAGGAGTGCGCCCGCATCGGCGCCGAGCTGGATAAAAAGATGGAGGAACTGCAAAAAAGGGTGCTGGAAAAGTAGAGCATCGCTATAAAAACAGGCGGCAGGGGATAAATCTTCCTGCCGTCTTTTTGCTTACGGATGCACCTTTCTGTCCTTGAAATAATATTCCTTATCCCGCTCGTTTACTTCCCGCAGTACCCTGCAGGGGTTGCCCACAGCCACCACGTTGCTGGGCAGATCCTTGGTCACCACGCTTCCTGCTCCCACCACTACGTTATCTCCGATGGTGATGCCCGGCACAATGATGACCCCTGCGCCAATCCAGCAGTTTTTTCCGATGCGGACGGGGGCATTGTACTGATACCCTTGCTCCCTAAGGGCGGGGTCAATGGGGTGCCCGGCGGTTGCCACGGTGACGTTGGGGCCGAACATGGTATAGTCCCCCACGTAGATATGGGTGTCGTCCACCAGCGTCAGGTTAAAGTTTGCATAGATGTTTTTGCCGAAGTGCACGTGATGCCCGCCCCAATTGGCGTGAAGGGGCGGCTCAATATAGCATCCTTCGCCTATTTCGGCAAACATCTCCTTCAGCAATTTTGTGCGCTTTTCCCCTTCAAGGGGGCGGGTGGCGTTATATTCGTACAGCTTTTCAAGGCACTGCACTTGCTCCCGCATAATCTCCTCGTCCCCCGGCAGATATAAGTCTCCCGTGTGCATTTTGTCCTTCATGGCCATGGTGTTTCTCCTTTTTGGCGGATTGCAATAACAAGCGCAACAGAAAAAATTGACCTCATATTAACCAGAGTGTAAAATGAAGTCACCACAAAAACAAACCACACGGAGGTTCATATGAGAGTCTACAACCATCTTACACTATCTGAGAGAGAATATCCAGAGGAAAAATAGAAAGAGGGGAAAAGTTTACGCTGGATTGCCGGCGCCCTTGGGCGCAGTCCCTCTACTCTCAGCCGTGAAGTAAAGTGCAACTGGAGCAAGAAGTCCTACACCCGGTATTTTGACAGCTTCATTCATGACCGGGAAGAAATTGACGGCCGGCGAGGCCGCTTGGGCGATTATGAAGGGGACACCGTTTACGGCTCGGTTGGCAAAGGGTATTTGGTGACGGCGGTAGACAGGCAGTCCCGTCTGACCGTGGCGGCAATCGCTAAGGATAAGTCGAAAGAAGCAACCAACGCCGCCTTTGCGGCTGCATTCCGCAAAGGGGATCTGGTACCGCTTGGAGCATTTGCGGGAAAAGGGCATGCGGTGAAAAAGAGAGAAGAGAGGGGAATTACCTCTCTTTTTGCGTGGGCGGGGGGCGGCGGGTTCGCTAAATCGAACCCTTCGATACGGAAAGAGGGAGCATTCTGCTCCCTCTTTCCGTATCGAAGAGAAGGGCTTTGCCCTTCCGCCGCCCCCAAAAAAACATCCAAAAACCGCTAAAATTCATAGATTATACACGCATATATTACAATTCGTCCGAATCTCCGTGCTATAATGCCCAAAAAGGAGGGAGAAAAATGAGAAAAGAAAAAGCCGCGTCCGTCTGGCTGTTTGCCCTGTGCTTGCTGCTGACGGCCTGCCAGCCAACGCCGGAGGAGGAGATTGTAAAGCAGAAAAGTGAAGCGCTGTTCGTAGAGAGCATTACGGCTACGGCAAAGCCCGAAAAGAGCTTCAAAATGCAGGTTTCACAGCACATAACGCAGGACGTTGAGACGGAAAATGCAAAGATTAAAATCAGCATAGATGCGGATGTGGAAATGCCGGATGCAGAAGCCTATCCCATTGTAAAAATTTCCAAAAGCGAATTCTCCCGTGAAACTCTGAAACAGGTATATACCGTACTGGCCCATGGCACAGAGGAAATTGAGGTGTTTCCTCGAGCCTTTTACCAAAAGGATTTGGATGCTTTGCTGGATTTGAGGGACTCGGGGGATTTAGATAAGTATGGTTCTTTGGAAGAGCTGAACGAAGCCATTGAAGCACAGCAGAAAAAGGTAGCGGCGGCGCCGGAAAAGACGGTTACAAAAGAAGCGGTTTTTAATTGGACCGGTGATGCTGCCCCTCTTTTCTTTTTTATTTCAGATGCGGAAACACAGCAGGTGGGGTGCTGCAATCCGGCAGAAGAATACTATATAGAATGCGTTGGCAACATGTCCGAGATGAAATATCTTGAAGCGCAGGTATTGTATGAAAGTAGCATCAATTACATACAGCCTCGGGTGGAAGCAGGGAGCATACAGCTTGTTATGCCGAAGATTACGGAGGAAGAGGGAAAACAGAAAGCAGAACAGCTCATTTCGGATTTAGGCTTATCCGAAGACTTTGTCTTGGCGGGGAGCAGGACAGCGGTAAAGTCGGAACTGTACAGAGGAGAGACGGGGCAGGCGGAGGCTGTGCATGAATACCTGTTTGTCCGACAGATTGCGGGGGTGCCGGTGACCTTCTTTAACGTGAGTATGTCCTCAGATGCGGAAAACCCTTCCAGCTATGCGGCCCCTTGGTACTATGAAAAGATTCGCATCTTTGCGGACGATTCCGGCATCTTGGGCTTTTTGTGGAACGGGCCTTGCAAAGTGGAAGAAGTGGTAAACCGCAACGCCCGGCTTCTGCCCTTTGAGGAAATACTGGAGACGTTTGAGCGCATGGTGGGATATAAGTACGCCGGGCTTCAGGAGGACAGCTTGACGGAAAAGTCGGCCGTTACCGTTACGAGGATTCAGTTGGGGCTGGTTCGGGTCATTGAGAAGAACGATTTGGGCACGGCCTATCTTGTGCCTGCCTGGACGTTCTTTGGATTGGAGATCATAGACGACTGGTCAAGTTGCGGCTGTGACGGGTTTGACCCCATTTTGATTCTCAACGCTTTGGACGGAAGCGTCATTGACCCGAAGGTCGGGTATTAAAAAGTTCAGACGGGGGGCGGCGGGTTCGCTTTAGCGAACCCTTCGGTACGGAAAGAGGGAGCATTCTGCTCCCTCTTTCCGTACCGAAGAGAAGGGCTTTGCCCTTCCGCCGCCCCTCGCCCTGCACGCAGGGCGAAAAGAACCTTTTCCCTTACGCCCTCTTGTCCTTTGCAAGCTTTTTGTACGAAATCTCCAGCATGCAGATATTCAGCGCCGCAAAAAACAGCAGATATATGGGCATAATCCAAATGCCCAGCTTCTCTTGAAACTGTCCGAACAGCATGGGCATAAAGGTACTGCCTATATACGCACAGGCCATCTGCATGCCGATGACCGCCGCACTGTATTTCTTTCCGAAGTGCAGGGGCGCCATGTGCTGGATGGCGGGGTAAACCGGCCCCATGCCCGTCCCAATGAGTACAAACCCCACGGCGGCAGGAATATACCCCTCTATGGGCAGGAGAACCAGCAGGATGCCCGCCAGCTCCACTCCAATGCCCAGCCGAATCAAAGTTTTATCCCCCAGACCATTGGAAGCAAAGCCGGAAATCAGTCTGCCCAGCATCAGCCCGCCGAAAACCAGAGAGCCGAAGGAGGCAATGGTTTCGGCGCTGAGTCCCGCTTTCGTGCCCGCAAAATAGCTGGGCGTCCAGAGAAAGCCGGTGGCCTCTCCTGAGCAGTAGGCAAAAAAGGCAATCAGCGTCCATACAACCCCGGGAACCTTCAGCGTTTCCCCAATTCCTGCGCCCTGCTGCGCTTCCTCGTTCGACGGGCTTTCGTTCTTTTTCCAAAGGGGAAGAGACAAAAGGCACACCAGCAGGATGCCAAGCTGGATATAGGACGTCCAACGGTAGCCTTCGTTCCAACGGGCGATTTTCAGCGCCTGGGCCATAATGTACGGGCTAATCACAGCCCCGACTCCATAAAAGCAATGGAGAAAATTCATCACCGAAGACGAATAATGATTGGCCACATAGTGATTTACCGCCGCATCGACACAGCCTGCCCCAAGGCCGTAGGGAACCGCCGCCAAAAAGAGCATCCAATATTGGCGGGAAAAGGAAAAGCCCAGCAGTCCCAGCACCGTCATGGCAATGGAAATAACGATGATCCACCTCGTTTGAAACTTTCGAATCATGCGGGGACTGCACAGCGCCGAAATGACGGTCATGCAGGAAATGGTCATGGAGACAAATCCCGCATAGGAAGAAGGCACGCCGAACTCTGCCTGCATGGTGGGCCAGCCAGACCCCAGCAGGGAATCGGGAAGCCCCAAACTGATGAAAACAAGATAGATAACGGCAAGCAGCAAAGAACTCATAGCAATCCTCCTTTTTGCGCTTACGGATTGACATATGGGAGTATATCGCTTATCATCTCTCTTGGATAGAAGAAAATCAGCAAGAAATTTGCAAATAGTAGGACTATATCGTCAAATAGGAGGTTTTTATATGGCCCTTTCCCTTTCCGCCGATCGGGTGGACGAAACCGGCCGGGAGCTGCTGGTCTATGGCACGCCCGCTTTTCCCATTGCTTTCTTTGACGATGACTTGACGCAAGTGAGTGTGCCGCCCCATTGGCACGACGAATTTGAAATCGTCATTGTCACAAAGGGCATCGTCCATGTGCGGATTGCCGGCACCCTTTTTACCCTGTCGGCAGGGGAGGGCTACTTTGCAAACAGCGGCATTCTCCACGCTGGCGCATTGAAAACCAAGACCGGCCACCAGCATGCCCTTGTGTTCAGCCCCAAAATCATTTCCCAGGGGGAGGACTTAATCTGGCAGTCCTGTGTTGCCCCCGTCCTCAAAAATCCATGTCTGCCCTATGTGCGCCTGTCCCCCTGTGAGCCTTGGCAGAAGGAATTTTTGCAGCTTGCGGAAAAAGCGTGGGATCAGGGCGCCTACGACAAAGAGAACTACCCCCTGCAGGTGCGCCATTGCCTGAGTCAAGCCTTCTCCCTTCTGGCCGCCCATAGGGACATTGTGGAAGGGGAGCTCCGCTATGCAAGCAAATATCAGCGGGACGAGGTGCGCATGAAGAAGATGCTTCTGTTCATCGAGAGCAATTTTGCCGAGGAGCTTTCCATGGACGCCATCGCCCAAAGCGGGGAAATCAGCATCAGCACCTGCTTGCGGCTGTTTAAAAGGGCCCTTGGCAC
>CAZPCH010000048.1:0-8021 GCA_964585055.1 uncultured Christensenella sp.
CTTTGCCCCCGTGCCGTCGGCCACCATGGCATTTTGAATCAGCAGGTCATACATGATTTGTCCCCGTTGAGATAATCCAGGGCCAACTGGGCGAAGACGGCGGCGGTTTTATGAAGGACGCTTTCGTCCAGCTTAAACAGGGGGCTGTGGAGACCGAACTTTCCCCGTGTTTCCTCGTTGGCAATGCCCACATAGAAGTAGCTGCCGGGAACACGGCTGGTAAATTCGGCAAAGTCTTCCCCGGCCAAATTGGCCTTATGAAGGATATAGGCGTTCTGTTCCCCCAGCACCTTTTGGGCAGCATGCAGGCAGAGGGCCGTGGTTGCGGCATCGTTTTCTACCGCAGGATCATAGCTGCCCTCCACAAGGCAGGAAGCGCCGTTCAGTTTTGCAATGCCGCAGGAAAGGGAGCGAATCTCACTTAGCATCTGCTCCATAACCTCTTTCTTTAATCCCCGAATGGTGCCCCGCATGATGCAGGTGTGGGGGATGATGTTCCCCCGTTCTTCCGGGCCGGCGTGGATGGAGCCAATGGTCAAAACACGGGGCTCCATTTCGTCCACCTTGCGGGAAACCACCTGCTGGAGGGCGCCGTAAATCTGATGGGCAACGGCAATGGGATCCACGCACAGATGGGGAGAGGAACCGTGTCCCCCCTTGCCCGTAATGCGGATGGAGAACACTCCGTGCATGCCGAAAGCGTACTTTTCCGCAATGGCAATCTGCCCAGCTTCCACACCGGGCCAAGCATGGGCGGCAAAGACGGCATCCGCCTTGGGATTTTCCAGCACCTTCTCCTCCAGCACCATACGCTTTGCGCCTGAAGCGTCCTCCTCATCGGGCTGGAACACAAACTTCACCGTGCCGGAAAAGGAATCCCGCATCTGCCCCAAAAGCAGAGCCGCTCCCAAAAGCCATGTAGTATGCCCGTCATGGCCGCAGGCGTGCATGACCCCGGGGTATTCGGAAGCAAAGGGCACGCCGCTTTGCTCCTCAATGGGAAGAGCGTCCATGTCCGCCCGCAGAAGAACGGTTTTCCCGGGACCCTTCTTCCCATGAAGCAGGGCCACAACGCCTGTACCGGCTACGCCCGTGGTAATCTCCATGCCTTCAATCTCTTTGAGGACGGAAAGCACCCGCTCCGCCGTTTCATACTCGTGAGCAGAAAGCTCCGGATGGCGGTGGAAGTCATGATACAGCTCGGCAAGTCTGGGGGCAATGGCCTCGGCCATGGTTAAAATTTCGTTCATTGTATGCTCCTAATAGAATGACGGGAGGCAAATGCCTCCCAAAATCGTTGTCAAATTGTCGTGGATGCACCCTTATGCATCCTCTTTGAGCCAGCTTAAGAAGGTTTCTTCGTCGATGACGGGAATCCCCAGGGTCTGCGCCTTGGCAAGCTTGCTCCCTGCCGCTTCTCCCGCCAAAACATAGTCCGTCTTTTTGCTTACGCTTCCTGCGGCCTTTCCGCCGTAGGAGAGAATCAGTTCCTCCGCCTGCTGACGGGTCAAGGTGAGCAAGGTGCCCGTAAGGACGATGGTTTTCCCCTGAATGGGAGTACTTTTCTGGGAGAACACGTCCGCCGTCGGGGAAACGCCGTAGGCAATCAAATCGTCCACCTGTCCCGAGATACGGGGATCTCGGAAGAAGGAAAGGATGCTGTCGGCCACAATGTCGCCGATATCGTCAATGGCCAGCAGTTCCTCTCTGGTAGCGTTGCGCACCTTGTCCAGTGTACTGAAAGCTTTAGATAAATCCTTAGCCGTGCGCACGCCTACATTGGGGATGCCCAAGGCAAAGAGGAAGGCGGAGAGAGGACGGGTTTTGCTGTTTTCAATGGCGGTAAGCAGGTTGGAGGCCTTCTTTTCCCCAAAGCCCTCCAAGCCCAAAAGCCTGTCTCTGCGCAGGGTATACAGCTCGGGAATGGTGGAGATGTTCAATTCCTCCCACAGCACCCCGGCGGTTTTATCCGCAAAGGACTCAATGTCCATGGCGTTGCGGCTGGCAAAGTGCGCCAAGCGGGAGACAATCTGGGGCTTGCAGGACAGGGGGTTGGTGCAGAAAATATGGGCGCCCCGCTGCTCCACATGGGCGCCGCAGGAGGGGCACACCGCAGGCTTCTCCACGGAGGCTGCAGGCACATCGCCGGGAACGGCACCCAGAATCTCGGGAATAACATCGTTGCTGCGGCGGATAAAGACCGTGGAGCCTATGCCCACCTGCTTGCGGCAAATATCGTCCCAGTTGTTTAAGGTGGCGTTGCTGACCGTAGCCCCTGCCAGCTCCACCGGGGTCAAATGGGCAACGGGCGTCAGCTTTCCCGTGCGCCCCACCTCCCAAGTGACGCTCTCCACCGTAGCGGTAGCCTCCTCGGCGGCAAACTTGTAGGCCATGGCCCAACGGGGGAACTTGTCCGTAAAGCCCAGCTTTTCCCGCAAAGAAAAGTCCGTGACCTTAATGACCATGCCGTCAATATCAAAGTCCAGCTCACTGCGGTGCTCTGCGGTGTCCTCAATACAGGCGATAAAGTCCTCCACCTGACGGCCAAAGTGAATGTAGGGGGACACCGGGAAGCCGTTTTCCTTTAAAAAGGCCAGCATCTGCTTCTGGTCGGAAAGGGTCTTCCCCTCTATAAAGCCGATGTTGTAGCAGAAGCAGTCCAGCTTCCGCTGGGCGGTTACGGCGGGATCCAGATTCCGCAAGGCCCCTGCCGCCGCATTTCGGGCGTTTTTCAAGGGCTCTTTGGCGGTTTTGTTGTAGGTCTCCAGCACGGACAGGCGCATTATGCACTCCCCCTGCACCTCCATGCGCCCCAAGAAGGGAATGGTTTTGGGCAGGGTGCGGATGGTGAGAATCTGGGGCAAAATCTCCTCGCCGATGATGCCGTTGCCTCGGGTGGCGCCCCCTACCAAGCGCCCGTTTTCATAGGTTAAGTTGATGGTCAGGCCGTCAAACTTATATTCCAAGGCATATTCTGCTTCCGCTTCGCCTCCGGAAAGCTGACGCACCCGACGCATCCAGTCTCCTACAGCTTCTGCGGAGCGAACCTTCTCCAGGCTCCACAGCCTTCCTCAGTGGGTATGCTTTTCAAATTTATCAAGCGGTGCGCCTCCGACCCGATGGGTGGGGCTGTCGGGGAGGACAATGCCCGTCTCCTGCTCCAAAGCCAGAAGCTCCGCCTCCAGCTTATCGTAATCTGCGTCGGATACCAGCGGGGCATCCTGCTCATAGTAGGCGGCGGCATAGGCCTTGAGCTTGTCCGCCAGTTCCTGCATCCGTTGTATGGGCTCCATAGGCTTTCTCCTTTGCTTGCTCCGCCGCTTACAGCTTGGTTAAGGGGGCGGAAGAGGCCACAAACCGCTTCTCCGCTCCGGACTTAAAGCGAATCTTCAAAATGGTAGAGGCACCGTGTCCCTCTACGCCTACAATACTGCCTTCTCCGAAGACCGCATGGCGAACTCTGTCTCCATCGGCCCAATTTACATTCACAACGGCGGTCTTGGGCTTCATGGCGGCAGGCTTGGTGCCCTCCACCTTTACGGGGGGCATGCGCACTTCGCTTCTGGGCATTACGGGGCCGTTGCGGTGCATGGGGGTACTGCGCCCCTCTCCGCCATAGGTCTGAGCGCCGCTGCGATAGCCATCCGAGCGGCTCTCCTCTCTTCTTCGGCTTCCGGGCATAGTCACCGTGTCCCCCATCTCCTCAAAGAAGCAGGAGGGGGTCTGGTTGGAGAACTGACCGTACAGCATGCGGGTGGCGGCGTAGGTCATGTACAGCTTTTCCTTAGCACGGGTAATGCCCACGTAGCAAAGCCGCCGCTCCTCCTCCAGCCGCTCCGGATTTCCCTGAGACTGCTGGGAGGGAAAGATGCCGTTCTCCATGCCGCAGAGAAACACCGTGTCAAACTCCAGCCCCTTGGCCGAGTGCAAGGTCATCATATTCACACTGCCGCTTTCCTCGTCCACGTTGTCCGCATTCATAAACAGGGACACGGTGTTGAGGAAGGACTGCAGTACGTCTCCCTCCGGATCGTCAAACTGGGACTCAAACTCACTCATGTAGCCCAGCAATTCCTTGACGTTCTCCAGGCGGGTCTCAAAGTTCTGCTTCTTATCCTCTTTCAGATACGCTTCATAGCCGATACGCTTGAGCAGACGCTCCGTCAGCTCCTGCAAAGGCATGGTGCCGTAGAGACCGAAATACTCCTCGATAATGTCCGTAAAAAGGCCGAACTTGGCTCTGGTGCGCAGAGAAATATGCTCCGGGTCCATAAGCACGGAGAACAGGGGCAATCCCCGCTCCGCCGCCTCCGTCCGCACTTCCTCCATGGCCACGGCACCGATGTTCCTTCTGGGCACGTTGGCTACCCGTGCAAAGGCCACATCGTCGGAAGCGTTGCAAATCAAGCGCAAATAGGCAATGATGTCCTTAACCTCCGCTCTGCTAAAGAAGGAGGTGCCCCCATAGACCTTGTAGGGAATGCCGTAGGACTGAAGGGACATTTCCAACACACGGCTTTGGGCGTGGGTGCGGTACAGCACCGCATACTTATCGTATCGGTGCCCCATGCGTCGGCCGTTGAGAATCCGCTCGGCAATATACACCGCTTCCTCCCGCTCTCCCCGTGCTTCAAAGACGGTAATGGGCTGTCCCTGCTGGTTCTCCGTCCACAGACGTTTAAATTTGCGCCCCTGATTGTGGGCAATGACCTCGTTGGCGGCGTTCAAAATGGGCGCCGTGGAACGATAGTTCTGCTCCAACCGCACCACGTGGGCACCGGGGAAGTCCTTTTCAAACTCCAAAATGTTGCGGATGTCCGCTCCCCGCCAGCCGTAAATGCTCTGGTCGTCATCGCCGACCACGCAAAGGTTGCGGTGATCCTTGGCCAGGAGCTTGACGATGTGGTACTGAGCCATGTTGGTGTCCTGATACTCGTCCACCAAAATATACCTGAAGTGCAGGCGGTACTTCTCCGCCACATCGGGATGCTGTTCAAAAAGCTGAATGGTCTTCAAGAGCAAATCGTCAAAGTCCAGGGCATTGGCTTCCTTGAGCCGCTTTTCGTACAGAGCAAAGGCCTCCATAACCTGCTGGGGCTGATACCCCTGCCGCAGGTACTCCGCAGGATGAAGGGAATGGTTCTTGGCCTCGGAGAAGAGGTTGGAGAGCATCCCCTTGGAGAAAATCTTGTCGTTGAGGTTCAGATCCTTGATGATGCGGCCAATGAGGGAACGCTGGTCGTCCTCGTCATAGATAACAAAGCGCTTGGTATACCCCAGCGCCTCAATCTCCGTGGACAGCACGCGGGCACAGAAGCCGTGGAAGGTGTGAATCCAGATGGAGCCTGCGTCCTCCTTCGCCAGCTTTTCAATGCGCTCCCGCATTTCCCGGGCGGCCTTGTTGGTAAAGGTCAGCGCCAGAATGTGGTAGGGCGCCACGTGTTTTTCCGCCATCAAATAGGCAATGCGGGTGGTCAGCACCCGGGTCTTGCCGCTGCCCGCCCCCGCCAAAACCAGCAATGGGCCTTCCGTATGTTGAACGGCCTCCCGCTGAGGTCCGTTAAGTCTGCTTAAATCCATAATCCAAAATTCCTCATATGCACTTTGTTCATTGAATGCTTTTATTCCTGTTCCTTTTCATCCTGCTCCAGCTTGTCCCAGATGCAGGCATACAGGTCTTCGGAAGCCTCTTTCCAGTGGGAGCGCATGCGCAAAGCCTGTTCCCGAGAAGCCACGCTGAGCTTAATCTCCAGTATGGTTCTCTCCCCCTCCAAAGCCTTGAAGCTGACAAGCTGTCCCCCCTCGGGCAGCTCCTCCATGGAGGTAACAAGCTGTTTTTCTCTGGTGAGATTCTGCCGATTCTCCTGCATGTAGGTCTCTATGGCCGTGCGTGTGGAACGGGGAACGGAATCCTCGAACATCCGCAATGCCTGACGGCCGGACTCCGTCAGCCCCAGCCCCTGACCAAAGGCACGGTGTACCTCCGTCACATGTCCCTCCTCCATTAGATAGGGGAGTTCCTCACAGAATTCAAACCAGCTCATCTGACAGCAAGCGTATACACAGGCAAAAAGCTGCCCCTCCGTCAATTCCGTAGGCGCAATGCGGAGGGCATAGAGAATGGACAACTGCTTCAGGGCAGTTCCCTTTACAAAGAATGGCATTTCATACCTCCCAAACGTAAGCTAAGTGTATCAAAAAAACGGACTTTTGACAATAGGGCACCGCTCCCAAAAAGGTTGTCTTAGGCAAGAAGGACATGCATGCCCGTCAACGAGGAAAACATAAAAATGCGCCTTTTCATTGAAAAAATCACAAATCCAAATGGATTTCGTACCGATCCTCCACAAGAATGCAGGGGAGATGATTTTTCTTTGCCTCTTCCAGTGTCTTGGCATTCTCCGCCAGCATGCGCTCCATGGTGCACCCTTCATCGTCCAAACGGGTTTCGATGACGTTTGCATGCTTCTTAATATCGTCAAAATGATTGCGTATGTACCCCTCGCTCATGGCCAAGCAGCAGCACCGAATGTCCGAAAGATATTCGTCCGTAAAGTCATTTTGCCAGTCAAAGGGAAAATAACAGCCTTCCACAATCAGATTCTGCTTGTTCTCTACGGCAGTCTTTGTCATTTCTCGCACAATGGGCCACAGGTATGCAGTCAATGCGTCATGGCCGCTCATAGGCGTCAGCACCGTGTTTCCGCTGCGAATCAGCCCCATCTTCAAATGATCCATGGACAAATACGGATACTTGTATGTTTCAAGCAGCCGCTGGGCAAGGAGGGTTTTGCCTGTATGAGAGGCTCCCATAATAAAAACAATCATTTCAGTGATTCCTGCACATTCCCGTTCTCTTGAACTTTCGTCAGGAAAAGTATATCATAAAAAGGAAGAAAACTCCACCGTCCATAAATCGAACCCGCCCATCTTTTTTGCGTGTCCGTATCTCCCCTTCCTTTTCTTGCCTTTGACAGTAAGACAAAAACCGTGTATACTCAAAGCACCCCATTTTGGGAGAAAAGAAAAAGGAGATTCCCATGACCCGTAAAGGACGCCTGACCCTCATAGCCTGCATTCTGGCAGCGGCCATTGTTCTATGCACGCTGGGTCTTGCCGCCTACTGGTTGAAAGACCGGGAGAATGAAAAGGAATACGAAGCGCTGGCCTCCGACGCTCTCCGTCTGGTGACCCCTGCTCCCAGCCCTGTGCCTACGAATCCCCCCTCTCCCGCTCCTACGCAGGAGGCTTCCGTCTCCCCCGCCTCTTCTTCTGCTCCCACTCAAATCCATACGGATTCTCCCACGACTATACCCACCCATACTCCCTATGCCCCCGAAGAAACCGGTGGCAGGCTGGAGGTGGATTTTGATAAGCTCCGCAAAAGCAATGAGGACATCGTGGCTTGGCTGTACCTCCCCGATACCTCTTTAAGCTACCCCGTGGCGGCGGCCAATGCCAAGCGGGACGAAGGCTACTACCTGACCCACAGCTATCAGGGAAGGAGCAGTTCTGCCGGCACTCTGTTTATTGAGTCCTGGGCGGATACGGAATTCGCTGACAAGAACACCCTCATTCACGGCCACCGCATGAACAGCGGCGCCATGTTCGGGAATCTCTATAAGTATGCCCGCCAAAGCTATTATGAATCTCACCCCTTTATGGAGCTGTACACCCCCGATGGGAACTGGTATGTGCGCATCTTTGCCTCCTACGAAGCAGAACTGGGCGACTTTTATGTAAAGACGGAGTTCGACGGCGACGCTGACTTTTCGGCATATATCAAGATGTGTCTGGAGGCTTCGGACATCGACACCGGCATCACTCCCAAGAAAGGGGACAGAATCGTTACTCTGGTCACCTGCGTGCTGGGGCAGGATACCGCCCGCCGTGTGGTGCAGGGCGTTTTGGAGAAAATGAATTGATGCGCAAAAAAAGCTTGCTTTTTTCTGCCGGTGGTGTATAATAAGCGTTGCAGAATGATACGGGGCATTAGCACAGTTGGTAGCGCGCAACGTTCG
>CAZPCH010000049.1:0-8009 GCA_964585055.1 uncultured Christensenella sp.
AGAACTGGGAGCAGGTGAAAAAGCATCCCTACATTTTGGGCGACTTCATGTGGACCGCCTGGGACTATTTGGGCGAAGCGGGGATCGGCGCATGGAGCTACACCGGCGGCATGCCCTTTAACCGTCCCTACCCCTGGGTGCTGGCCGGCGCCGGGGTCATCGACATTCTGGGCACCCCCGATGCCTCTTGCCGCTACGCTTCCACCGTATGGGGATTGGAGAAAGCCCCCCGCATTGGCGTGAAGCCTGTGAACCACCCCGGCGTATCCCCCTCCAAGTCCGTATGGCGGGGCACCAATGCCATTGAAAGCTGGGCTTGGCAGGGCTGTGAAGGAAACAAAGCGGAGGTGGAAGTATACAGCGATGCCGTCATGGTGGAGCTGCTGCTGAACGGCAAGTCTCTGGGCAAGAAGAAGCTGAAGGAAATGAAGGCCGTCTTTAAAGTAAAGTACGCCCCCGGCACCCTGACGGCGGTGGCCTATGACGCCATCGGACGGGAGGTCTCCCGCAGAGATCTTTGCTCCGCTTCAGGAACGCCGAAAGTAGCCGTAAAGCCCGAAAAGGAAACCGCCAAGGCCGGAGAAATCCTCTATGTGCCCATTGAGATTGTAGGCGAAAACGGCGTGGTGGAAAGCAACGCCGACAGAGAGCTCACCGTCAGCGTACAGGGGGGCGAACTGCTGGCCTTCGGCAGTGCCAATCCCTGCCATGAGGGACAATACCACACGGGCACCTTTGCCACCTATTACGGCCGTGCTTTGGCCGTTGTGCGGGCAGGAACCTGCGGCAAGGTCACCGTCTCCGTCCAGGGGGAGAAGGCCGCCGCTGACATTCAAATTCAATAAACTATAGGAGGCGCCAATGAAATTCGGCATTCAAATGTATTTATTCCGCAACAAGTGCCTGACCAAGGGACAGACGCTGAAAACCTTAGAGGCCGTAGGGGCCATGGGGTGGGACTGCATAGAGCTGCTCTGCTGTGACAAAATCCCTGCCGAGAAGATTCGCAAGGCCGTAGGGAACTGCGACATTGTCAATCCCATGCTGTGGTACAAAAGCTTCGAGCCCAAAAAGCTGGAGAATCTATGCCGCTGGCTTAAGGATTTGGGTGCCGAAACCGCCGCCTATTCCAGCCTCCCCGTTCTCCATGCCGATGCAGATGTGTATCGAAAGTTCAACCCCGTATACAAGCAGATTGCCGAGACCTTTGCCCGGCATTCTCTCACCTTCTGCCATCACAATCATAAGGACGAGTATACCCTTATGGAGGGAAAGCCCGGCATCGACATTCTGCTGGAGGGGGTGCAGCCCTACTGCCTGGAGATTGACACCTTTTGGGCAAAGGAAGCGGGCTGTGACCCTGTTGCCCTTATGGAAGAGCGGAAGGAGCATCTGCGCTATATCCATTTGAAGGACAAAAAACCGGGTGCAAAGAAATTCTGCGCCCTGGGCGAAGGCTCCATGGACAATATTTCCATTGTGAAAAAGGCTCGGGAACTGGGCGTTGAGTGCGTGATTGTAGACTTGGACAACTGCGAGGGCAATGTCTTTGAAACCGCCGAAAAGAGCCTGACTTGGCTCAAGCGGAATTTTGGATGAGGGAAACAGCCATGCAGGAGCGAATCAGTCTCATGACCTTCACCATGGACATTGACGTTGCCATGAGGAAGCTCACCGTTTTGGAAATGCTGACCTTAGCTAAGGAAGCGGGGCTTCGTCACTTGGACATCATGGTCACCTTCAAAAAACAGCTTGCCGCCTATGAGGACGCCCTCCAAAAGACGGGAATGCAGGCGGGATGCCTCATCGGCAGGGTGTCCTTCTTTTCCAACAGCGAGGAGAAGATTCTAAAGACCCTGCAGGGGTATTTGCAGGACACCGCTCGCATAAAAGCGCCCCTGTGCATGATTGTGCCGGTGGACACGCAAAAGGATGAAAAGCTGTGCCGTAAGCTTGGGAAGGAAGAAGTGCGCAGGCGCCTTGTAAAATACTTTACGGCGGCGGTAAACATGGCCAAGGCGCTGGGGGTACAGGCCTGCTTTGAGACCACGCCCCAGGACTATGTCTGCCTCTCGGGTATAGAGGACTGCCGCTGGGTACTGGAGCAAGTGCCCGGCTTAGGGCTGGTGTATGACACCGCCAACATGCTCCCCCACGGAGACGATCCCATAGACTATTATGAGGCACTGAAGCCCTATATCCTCCATGTGCATCTTAAGGATGTGACCTTGTCCAAGCCTTCTTTCAAGGATAAGCTGTTCCATACAGAGATGACAAAGGCAGGGCAGGTTATGCAGTGCTGTGTGTCCGGGCAGGGTGTGATTCCCCTGAAGGAAATTGCAGAGCGCATGGAGAAAGACGGCTATGCGGGCCTGTATGCCCTTGAATACAGCCATCCAAACAGCTATCCTGCCAATAAAGAACAGCACGCCGCAAGGCTGAAAACCCACATGGACTTCTGGAACCGGGTACAAGGAGAGAATGCATGAACGCCATTCGGCTGAGAACGGAATATTTGAAGGAGCCTCTGGGACTGGGGATTTCCAAGCCCAGATTCTACTGGAACTGTCAGGGCGGCCAAAAGCAGACCGCCTACCAAATTGTCTGCCGCCGAGGGGATCAGGTGGTTTGGGACAGCGGGAAAGTAACTTCCGCCTCCATGACCCACATTCCCTATGAGGGAGAAAGCCTTGTCAGTCGGGATAGAATCCGTTGGTTCGTTACCCTTTGGGACGAGAAGGACATGCCCGGAGAAAGGGCGGAGAGCTTTTTTGAGCTGGGTCTGCTGGAGGCTTCCGACTGGAAAGCCCGGTGGATTGCGGGAGACTACAAGCCCCAAAAGAAGCGCCGCCAGAGCGTGGACTGCTTTAAAAAAGCCGTTTCTCTCTCCAAGCCCGTTGCCGCCGCCAGACTGTATGCTTCTGCACGGGGTTTATATGACGTACACATAAACGGCCGGCGGCTGGAGGACTTTATTCTCGCCCCCGGTATGACGGACTACCGCAAGCGCATTCAGTATCAGACCTACGACGTCACCGCTCTTCTGCAGTCTGAGACCCTGATTGAACTGCGCCTGGCAGACGGCTGGTATCGGGGCAGTTCTGCGGCTTACGGCGTTACGGGGGTCTATGGCTGGCAGACCAGCGTGCTGTGTCAGTTGGAAGTGGTCTATACGGACGGCAGTCGGGAAGTCATTTGCACCGATGAAAGCTGGGACTGGAGCAACGACGGCCCCATCCGCTTTGCGGATTTAAAGGACGGAGAAGTATATAATGCCCAAATGCGCCCCTCCTACGTTGGAAAAGCAATCGCAGTGCCCGCCCCCAAAGCCCCCTTGGTATCCTCCGACAATGTGCCCGTGCAGGAAAAAGAGCACTTTGTCCCCCGCCTTCTCACCGCCAAAAACGGCAAGCGGGTGCTGGACTTTGGGCAAAATATAGCGGGCTACCTTGCCTTTACGGTTAAGGGCAAGGCGGGCGAAACCTTCCGCCTTGTGTGCGGAGAGATTTTGGACGAAGAGGGGCATGTGGATTTAAGCAGCATTCAGGAAACCGTGTCTGCCAAGCGGTATGACAACTTTGCCGTGATGCTGAAACTGATGACGGGAAAGGCCTCCGGCACGCCCACGCAAACGCCCCTGCAGGAGATTCGTTTTACCTGCTCCGGGAAGAGGGATGTTTACAAAACCGCCTTCTCCGTGTTCGGCTTCCGCTATGCGGAAATTGACGGAGACGTGGAATTTGATTCCATAGAAGCCATTGCCGTTTACTCCGCCATGGAGGAAACTGGCAGGTTTTCCTGCTCCAACGAGGCGGCCAATGGGCTCTTTTCCAATACCCTTTGGAGCATGAAGGGGAACTATCTGGATTTGCCTACGGACTGCCCCACCCGGGAGCGGCTGGGCTGGACGGGAGACGCCCAAATTTTCTTTGATACGGGTGCCTACCTTATGGATACCGCCCCCTTCTTCCGCAAGTGGATACGGGATATGCAGGATGCTCAGTATAAAGACGGCTTACTGCCCGCCGTACTGCCCTATCAAGGGGTGGAGATGATGTACAAGACCACGGGGCAATCCGTTGGCTGGGCGGATGCGGTGTATCTTATCCCCTACCGCTACTACAAGCGTTTTGGAGACAAGGCTTTGCTGGAAGATTGCTACCCCATGATGAAGAAGTACGGGGACTATCTCCTCTGCCATCTGGGCATGAAGGACAAGGAACAGGCCAAAATGAATCCCTACAATGCCTATACCTACGAAAAGGGCATGCATCTTGGGGAGTGGCTGGAGCCGCAAGAGTTTCAGGAAAAGATTACCGCAGGGCATCAGCCTGCTCACCCGGAGGAGGCCACGGCCTATTTCCATCTTGCCATGGTGACTTTAAGCGAAATCGCCGATATTTTGGGGAAGCAGGAGGACAAGGAGACCTTTGCCCGCTATGGGGAGGGGTCCAAACAGGCCTATGACCACTTGTTTGTAAAGACCGGCACCCTGGACACCAACCGCCAGGCCAAGCTGGTGCGCCCCCTTGCACTGGGACTTTTGGAGGGAGAAGAAAAGGAGAAGGCGCAGAAGCGGCTCATAAAGGCCGTTTCGGACTACGGCTTCCGTGTGGGGACCGGCTTTTTGTCCACCCCCTTCCTGCTGGGCGTATTGACGGAGGCAGGAGAAGGAGAGACCGCCTACCGTATGCTGGAGAATACGGAAAAGCCCGGCTGGCTCTATGAAGTGACAGAGGGCGCCACCACCGTTTGGGAAAGCTGGGAAGGCAACGTCAGCCGCAACCACTACTCCCCCGGTGCCGTGTGCCAATGGCTCTTTGATACGGCGGCGGGCATCCGTCCCGACGGAGAGAATCGGTTTATCCTCTGCCCCCTTCCCGGCGGCAGCTTCCAATACGCCAAGGCAGAATATCAGAGCCTTTACGGCAAAGTTTCTGCGGGTTGGGAAAAGAAGCAGGACGGCATCCTCTTTACCTGCACCGTGCCGGAAAACACACAGGCGCTGCTGCTTCTCCCCAACGGCGAAAAGCATACCCTGTCCCCCGGTTCCCACCAATACACGATATAAGGAGTTTTTGTTATGACTTACGATAAAATTTATCCCGGTCGGGTTTGGCTGGACAACAAGGGAAAGCGCATTCAGGCCCATGGGGGCAGTATGTTCTATGAGGACGGCGTGTACTACTGGTACGGGGAGGACAAGACCTTTACGCGGAAAAAGGGGAAGCTGTGGACTTGGGGCATTAACTGCTACCGCAGTAAGGATTTGTGCAGTTGGGAGGACATGGGACACATCATCGAGCCGGTTCCCGACGATAAGAAAAGCATCTTCCACCCCAACCGCCGCATGGACCGCCCCCACATCATCAAAAACGAAAAAACGGGCAAGTACGTTCTCTGGCTGAAATACTGCGACAAGGCGCACTTTGCGGTGCTGACGGCAGACAGCTTTCTTGGGCCCTACACCCTAATCACCCCCTTCCTTCAGCCCTACGGCAAGAAGGCCGGGGACTTTGATTTGGCGGTGGATGGAAAGACCGGAGATGCCTACCTCTATTTTGAAGCCAATCACGACAGCGTTCTGGTTGCCAAGCTGAACGAAAGCTATACGGACGTGGAAGGCGCATATAAGGAGATCTACGCTTCCATGAAGCCGCCTCTGACTCGGGAAGGAGTGGTTCACTTTGAACATGAAGGCAAGCACTATCTGCTGACCAGCGGCATGACCGGCTATGTGCCCAACCCCAGCGAGGTAGCCGTCAGCGACGATTGGATGGGGCCTTTCACCGTTCTGGGCAATCCCCATGTAAATGACAACAGCTCCGCTTCCTTTAATTCTCAGGCCAGCGACGCTTTCCAACTCCCCGGCACGGACAAACTCATCGTCATGGCCGACCGCTGGGTGCCCGAGTATGTGATGACCAGGGAGCGGTACGATAGCATCTATCGAGCCATTGCCTGCAACTACGATAAAACCGTAAAGGCCACTATGCAGGAGAAAATCGAAATGATGAAGTCTCCCCTGATGGGCAGTGCCAACACCTCCATAGCGGATTATGTGTGGCTGCCCGTAGAGTGGGACGGAGACATGCCTTTGATTCCTTGGCGGGATGCCTGGAATATGGATGATTTATCTTAACTTAAGGGATGGGAACGGCAAGAAGCGTTGCACCGCATCCGACTCTATGTTACAATGCTATAATAACAGATATGGAGGGCGATTATGAGCGTATTGGGTATCGAGCTGGGCTCCACAAGAATTAAGGCGGTGGCCATTGACGAAAAGCATTTGCCTATAAGCACGGGGGACTATACCTGGCGCAGTTCTTATGAAAACGGCATCTGGACCTACGATTTAGCGGAGGTTTGGAAGGGACTTAAGGAGGCTCTTGGCCAAATCCAAAGCCGGGACAATATCCAAGCCATGGGCGTTTCCGCCATGATGCACGGGTATTTGGCCTTTGACGCAAACTGGAATTTGCTGGTGCCCTTTAGAACCTGGCAGAATACCATCACCGCACAGGCGGCCCAGTCCCTGACGGCTCTGTTCGGCTTCAACATCCCCCAGCGCTGGAGCATTGCCCATCTCTATCAGGCGGTGCTGAACAAGGAGCCTCACGTTTCTCAGATTGCCCACATTACCACCTTGGCGGGCTATGTTCACTACAAGCTCACCGGCGTCAATGCCATCGGCATCGGCGAAGCCTCCGGCATGTTCCCCATTGACAGCGGGAAGAACGGTTACGATGAGGAGATGCTGGCAAAGTTTGATGCTCTGACCGCCGAGGAAAACCTTCCCTGGCAGCATCTAATTGAGATTCTCCCCGCCGTGCTGACGGCCGGAGAGGATGCAGGCAAACTGACCGAGCAGGGAGCCGCCCTTTTAGACAACCTCCTGCGCCCGGACATTCCCTTTGCCCCTGCAGAGGGTGACGCCGGAACGGGCATGACGGCCACCAACGCCGTAGCTCCCAGAACGGGGAACGTGTCTGCCGGCACCTCCGTTTTCTCCATGGTGGTGCTGGAAAAGCCTTTGCAACGGGTCTATGAGGAAATCGATCTGGTGACCACGCCTACGGGAAAGCCCGTTGCCATGGTCCACTGCAACAACTGCACCAACGACTCCAACGCCTGGGTGTCCCTCTTGAAGGAGGCCGCGCAGCTGCTAGGCGCCGACCCTTCCAACGGGGAAGTCTACACCAAGCTCTATGAAAAGAGTTTGGAGGGAGACCCCGACTGCGGCGGGGTGCTGGTGTGCAACTATATGGCAGGAGAAGGGGTCACCCACTTAGACGAGGGCAGACCCATGGTGGTGCGCAAACCCGACAGCGCCTTCACCCTTGCCAACTTTTTCCGTGCAACCCTCTACTCCACCATGGCCACGCTGAAAATCGGCATGGACATTTTGGCCGAGGAGAAGGTAGCCATTGACAGCCTGACGGGGCACGGCGGTCTTTTTAAAACGCCCGTAGTGGGGCAGCGGTACATGGCCGCCGCCTGCAACGCCCCCGTCACCTGCATGCAGACTGCCGGAGAGGGCGGTCCTTACGGCATGGCGCTGCTGGCCGCTTACCGTCTCTGCCGCAGAGAAAACGAAACCCTGGAAGCCTATTTAAACGACCGTGTCTTTAACGGCGTGTCCGGCACCACCATAGAGCCGATTCCCGCCGATGCAGACGGTTTTAACCGGTATATCCAGCAGTACAAGCAGCTTTTGAACGTGGAACGGACTGCCGTAGAAGTAATTTAAGGAGGAAAAAAACATGAAATACAATTTCTGGTTTATCGTTGGATCTCAGGATTTGTACGGCGAGGAGGTCTTAAAGACCGTAGCCCGCCGTGCCGAGGAGATGGCGGAAAAAATGAGCAAGTCTCTCCCCTACCCTTTGCTCTACAAGGTTACGGCCATGTCCAACGCTCAGATTTCCCAAATCGTCAAGGAAGCAAACTACGACGATACCTGCGCCGGCATCATCACCTGGTGCCATACCTTCTCCCCCTCCAAG
>CAZPCH010000050.1:0-8000 GCA_964585055.1 uncultured Christensenella sp.
GCTATCCCGGCTGGCACATTGAGTGCTCCTGCATTGCAGGGAAGTACTGCGGAGAGTATCTGGACATTCACTGCGGCGGCATCGACAACGCCTTCCCCCACCATACCAACGAGATTGCCCAGAGCGAAAGCTACTTTGGTCACAAGTGGTGCAACTTCTGGTTCCATGTCCGCCATCTTAACGATGCTGCGGGGAAGATGTCCAAATCCAAGGGCGAGTTTTTGACCCTGCCCCTGCTTATGTCCAAGGGCTACGATCCCCTTGTGTACCGCTTCTTCTGCCTGCAGAGCCATTATCGGCGGAATCTGGTCTTCTCCTATGAAGGGCTGGACAACGCCAACGCCGCCTACCAGAAGCTGGGGGGGAAGATTGCCGCTTTGAAGCCGGAGGACGGGCCTGCGGAGGAGGACGTTGCCAAGGCGCTGGAGGAAAAGTTCCGCACCGCCATGGACAACGATTTGAACACCTCTCTGGCCATTACCAGCATTTACGATGTGCTCAAGAGCAAGGCCAACGGCGCTACCCGCCTGCAGGCCATCGGGCATTTGGATGAAGTGCTGGGGCTGGGACTGCTGGAGGCCGCAGAGAAAAAGCGTGCCGAGCAGAAGAAGCAGGCCGCCGCTCAGAGCACGGGCTTTGCCCTGATTCCCGAGGAAACGGAGCGGGATGAAGAGGTGGAAAAGCGGATTCTGGAGCGGGCAGAGGCCAAGAAGCGGAAGGACTTTGCCGGGGCGGACGCCATTCGGGCGGAGCTTAGAAGCCGGGGGATTGAGCTTACGGACATCCCCGGGGGCGTAAAGTACAAGAGAGTGTAAGCGAAAGCTTTACATACAACCAAAAGAAACCCAACAACGAAGGAGAAAACTTATGGGAAACACGATGCTGATCCTCATTATGATCTTTGTGGCCATCTATTTGGCTAAGGCCGTTTTCACCGGCAAAGGCAAGCTCATGGAGGCAGAGAACATCAAAAAAGACAAGGTGGAGCAGTACAAGAAGATTATCCGCCTGCTGTACACGGGGATGTTCGTCATGACCATTCTGGTGGCGCTGGTCAACGTGGCCGGTTCCTATGGCTACACCCAGGACTATCAGTATAAGTTCATTGAGGAATACACCGACGCCGACGGCATCGTTCATCCCGTAGGCGAAGTCAACACTCTGGACGAAATGCGGGCCATCAACTGGGTGCAGACGGAGTCCGCCCAGAGTAGCTCCATGTGCGCCGCCTCCTCTGAGGAGTCTGTGCCTTATGAGCTGGAGATGCTGGAGCCCACGCTGAACTGGAGCTGGATGAGCTTCCTTTCCTTCCGTGCCTTGGAAGTGCTCAATTACATCTGCATGGGCATATCCATTGCCCTTGTGGTGGCCATCTTTGTAGTCATCAACAAGTTTACGGACAAGAATGCCAAGGAGAAGGCACAGCAGGTGGCCGCCGGCCGCCGTCCCTCCATGCCCCAGGGCGCCTTTGACTTTGAGGACATTGGAGAGACCTTCCCTCTTAACGAGAAGGACGATCCCGACGCCAACTGAGTATTCGGACTTAACAGAGAGCCTCTTCGGGGGCTCTTTTTGCGTGGAGGCGGGGGCGGCGGAAGGGCAAAGCCCTTCTCTTTGGGGCAGGGGGAGCATTCCGCTCCCCCTGCCCCAAAGGGTTCGCCAAAGCGAACCCGCCGCCCCCAAAACTTTGCCGAAAAAAGAGATTCTTTATCTGCTCCTGTCCTTTTCAAGCTACATTCAATCTATGAGGGGTATACTTATCTTTCAGTAACAAAAAGGAGAAGTGAAGATGAAAAAGATCCTTTGCATTCTGTTGAGCCTGCTGTTTGTTTTTGCGGGAGCGGGATGCCGAAAAGACGAGGGGCAACAGGAGCCCCAAAAAACCACGGAGACGGTGCAGGGGCGCATTATCGCCATAGACGGCACCAAAATCACCGTGGAGCTTATGGCCATGGGGGAAAACCCCGGTGCCCCTGCAGAGAACGCATCCCAAATGCCGAATACCCGGCCCGGGGAGCAGCCTCCCGAAAAACCGGGGGAGGGGGCGCAAAAGCCCGAAGGTATGCAGGAGGGACAGCCTCCCGCCCTTTTTGAAGGAGAGCCTATGGAGGGCGGAAGGGGTGAAGAGAAAACCTTTGACTTAGGGGGCATCCCCCTGACCCGCAAGGGCGAGAGCGCGGCCTTGCATACCCTGCAAGCGGGGGACATGCTGACCCTTGTGCTGGATGAAGGGGGCAATCCCATATCCGCTTCTCTGGAAGAAAATAGGGGCGCCATGGGGGAGGGAAACAGACCCCAAGGCTTCGGCGGCTTTGGCGGCGGGCAGATACAGCAGGGCACCAGCGTTACAACCATAGAGTTGGACGCCGCCGTAGACGGTGAGAGCTTCACCTCCACGGGGGACGATGAAAACGCCCTGCGCATTGACGGTGCCTCGGTGACCCTGCGAGGCATTTCCGTGAACAAGGCCGCAGGGGCTTCCTCCAACGCCGAAACGGGGGACTTTTACGGCATGAACGCCGCCCTGCTTGTTACCAACGGAGCCCAAGTTCTCCTTGAAAACGGGGAGATTGCCTCCTCTGCCCAAAACGGCAACGGCGTGTTTTCCTATGGAACGGGCACCGTGGTCACAGTAAAGAACACCGTCATCACCACCACGGGGGACAATTCCGGGGGCATCCAGACCACAGGCGGCGGCACCACCTACGGGGAAAACCTCACCGTCACCACCGCAGGCAATTCCTCTGCGGCCATCCGCTCCGACCGTGGCGGCGGTACGGTGCAGGTCACAGGCGGCACCTATACCACAAGGGGCTTTAATTCCCCTGCGGTGTATTCTACGGCGGATATCACCGTGTCCGAGGCGGTGCTGACGGCTCTTTCCTCGGAAGCCTTGGTTATTGAAGGGAAGAATTCCATCTCCCTTATCCGCTGTCAGGTCAGCGGCGCCATGGACAGGGAGAAAAGCACCAGCGGCAGTGAAAACGTCCACGCCGTCATGATCTACCAGTCCATGTCCGGGGATGCGGAGGTGGGCACCTCCCGCTTCAGCATGGAAGGCGGAAGCCTTACGGGACAGGCAGGGGATCTGTTTTACATCACCAACACCCACTGCATATTCACGTTGCAGGGGGCGGAATTGGTGAATGCGGATTCTGAAGGCGCCCTTATGCGCATTTGCGGCAACTCCGCCGTTCGCGGATGGGGGAAGGCCGGCAGCAACGGGGCTCAGGTGGAAGCCGTCTGCGTGGAGCAGATTCTCAATGGGGACATTCTGGTGGACACCGTCTCCACCTTAAACCTGACCCTGAAGCAAAACAGCTTCTTCACGGGGCGGATTCTCATTACCGAAAATCTGCAGGGGGGAACGGCCGTGGAAAACAACGCTGTTTTGACCATTGAGGAGGGCTGCACCTGGAGCCTTACGGGGGACAGCACCCTGTCTTCCCTCACCAATTACGGCACCATCCTCTATAACGGCTTTACCGTCACCCTCTCCGACGGCACCGTCCTCGGCGGCTAACTCCATTCTCTTTGTACTGCCCCTTGCCTGCAACAGGGGGCGGTGTGGGTTTCAGAAAACAAAAATCGCCGCCGAGGGGGTCGGCGGCGCAGAAAACAGAGGGGGAGATCAGGCAAAGAGAATCAGGGCGATGAACTCCAAGGGCTCCTTGCCGGTGTTCTTAATGGCGTGGCCGCAGCCGGAGGGGGTGATGGTCACATCCCCTGCTTCAATGGGCAGGACGGTGCCGTTGTCGTCGAACTCTCCGCAGCCGCTGTAAATGTAATACAGTTCGGACTCGTTCTCGTGAACGTGGTAGCCAATGGAGCAGCCGGGCTGCAACGTGGTGTGGGCGAAGACCCGTCCCTTGTTGTTCAGTTCCTCGTTGCCGTTGGTGAGACTGCGGACAAAAATGCTGCCGTCGCCGCCAAACTTGTGCTCGTGGGTTTCGGTAATACGGTCGGATGCCTTGCGAATCATGGTGAAAACCTCCTTGTTAATCGATTGCAGGATAATTTCATTATAAACTTTGAAAAAAGATTGTCAACCGTTAATTTTTCATGGTATACTGCAGATATACAGGTTGCACTGTGTGAGTAAATCGATTTCGGAGGGCATGCCATGAACAGAAACAACGTTACCATCTATGATGTTGCCGCCAAGGCGGGGGTGTCCGCGGCAACCGTATCCCGTGTGGTAAACAATCGCCCGGGGGTAAACAAGCAAACCAAGGCCAGGGTCAAGCAGGTGCTGGAGGAGTGCCACTATGTGCCCGATGTCACGGCCAGAAGCTTGGTCTATCAGTCCTCTAAAATGATTGGAATTCTGATTTCCGATATCCGCACCACCCACCATACGGATGCGGTATATTATATTGAGCGAATGCTGGCGCCCATGGGGTACTGCTGTTTGATTTTCAACACCGGCACCGACGAGCAGGAGCAGGTGCACAACATTGAGATTTTGGGACAGCGGAAGGTGGAGGCCGCCATCCTCATCGGCTCCATCTACCAGAACGAGGCCGTAAAGGCCGCCATCTCCAACTATCTGCCCCATGTGCCCGTGATTCTGCTCAACGGCTACATCAACCTGCCCAACGTATACGGCATTGTGGCCGACGAAATGGAGGGCATCAGCAACTGCGTCCAGCTTATGGCCAATAAGGGGAAAAATCATGTGGTCTATGTATACGACCACGATACTCCCAGCGGGCGGAGCAAGTGTCAGGGCTTTAAGAAGGGTGCAGGCCTTTGCTATGAGGGGCAAACGCCTCTGATGATAAAGACGGACGGCACCCACGACGGCGCCTATGCCACCTTGAAAAAGCTGATGCTGGAGCATCCGGAAACGGACGGCATCGTCTTTGCGGACGATCGGCTGGCGCTGATTGGTCTAAGGTGCTTGACGGACATGAAGATTTCCGTGCCCAAGCAGGTGGCGGTCATCGGGGTAAACAATTCCCAGTATGCAAAAACATGCATTCCTACCCTGACCTCCCTGGACAACATGATTTACGATTTGAGCCTTATTGCCGTGCGGAATATGCAGTCCCTTATGCAGGGAGAGCGAGTCAGCCGGCGGATGATGATCTATTCGGAAGTGGTGGAGCGGGAGTCCACCTGATACTAAGACATACAAAAAGAGCGGCGGTTTTTGAACCGCTGCTCTTTGCTTTTTGGGGGAATCAATCGTCCAGAAATTCCAGCTCCTCCTGCAGAAGCTCCAGAAACCGCCGATCTAAGTCCGTCATGGGGCGGGCGGCGTCCTTAAGGTACCCGATGCACCACACGGAGCCGGGAATCTCCACATATCGAATGCCGTATTCCTCCTCGTGGCGCTTGGGGAGCTTGACGGCAATGCCCCAAGCCTTGGTGCGGGCAATCAGCTGGGAGCGGGTGCGGCCGGAGTCCACATAGACCCTGCGGGGATTAAAGCTGAAGGGAAGCTGGATGCCGCCGTAAGCGGTGAGAGAATCCACCTGAGAGTAATACTCCGTCATGGGATAGTCGTTAAGCTTGGCAAAGGGGAAGGGCTCCTCCTGCAGAAGAGGATGATCTTTGGAGAGCTTTGCCACCACGGAGGTCTGCGTAATGGGGAAAAAGGCGATGCCGTGCTGCTGGATGCTGCTGAGGAAGGAGGCGGAGCTGGTGGTTTCCACAGGAATGCAGGTGACTACCAGTTCGGCGTCCTTTTTGTGCAGGGAATTGAGCCCTTCCATCCAGTTGCCGCAGGAGAGCCGCAGGTTCATTTCCGACAGCTTCCCCGCTTCCTCCAGTTCTCCGTAAAGGTTGATGAAAGCTTTGTCCACAGGGGGATAATGAGGGGAGACCACCCGAAAATTCTGCAGAGCGGGCTGGGTGCGCATTTTGCGGATGGTGCTGCACTCCTCCAGAATGCGGCTGGCGTACTGCACCAGCTCCAGTCCCCGCTCCGTAAACTGCACCCCGTTGTGGCTCCGCAAAAGAATGGGGAAGCCCAGCTCCTTTTCCAACCTGCTTACGGCATTGGACACGTTGGGCTGGGAAAGAAAAAGCTTATCCGCCGCCCGGCTGATGGAGCCGGTTTCGTAGATGGCGCACACATAGCGAAGCTGCTCAAGGTTCATAAAGGACTCCTTCCCACAGATTGTGGCAGAATTGTGTCGAAAATATATACCGCTATAATTATTCCATATTTTCAATTAAGATGCAAGTCTGGTAAAGTAAAAAGTACAAAAAAACATTTTTTAGTCTCACAACTAAATGTTTTATAGGGCTGGAAAACGCCGGGAGGCGGTGCTTCGGTCAGGTCTATCCTAAAGTCTATCAAATTAGAAAGGACGAAGGCGATGAACTACGAGCTGTTGGATTCCCTTGTAGAGGGAAAACGGGCGGTCTTTGACGAGACGGCCGACAAAATCTGGGGCTTTGCAGAAATGCGCTATCAGGAGCATCAGTCTGTCAAGCTGCAGAAGGAATTGCTGCGGAGCGAAGGCTTTGCCATTGAGGAGGAGCTGGGAGGCATTCCCACGGCCTTTAAGGCCACCTTCGGCAGCGGCCAACCGGTCATCGGCATTTTGGGCGAGTTCGACGCTCTGCCTGCGCTTTCTCAGCAGGCGGATGTGGCGGAGCCTGCCCCCATTACCCCCGGCGCCCCGGGACACGGCTGCGGCCACCATCTTTTGGGCACCGGCTGTATGCAGGCTGCCGTGGCCATTAAGGACTACCTCCTTGACCATCCCATGCCCGGCACCGTGATTTATTTTGGATGCCCTGCCGAGGAAGGCGGCGCAGGCAAAGCGTTCATGGTTCGTGAGAACTGCTTTGACGGCTGCGATGTTTGTCTTGCCTGGCACCCCTATTCCGGAAACTACGGTTGTTTATCTACGCTGGCCAACGCCCGCATCATCTATGACTTCACCGGCAAGTCCGCTCATGCCGCCGCATCTCCCCATCTGGGACGCAGTGCGCTGGACGCCGTGGAGCTGATGAATGTGGGCGTTAATTATATGCGTGAGCATATGATTCCGGAAGCCAGAGTTCACTATGCCGTTACCGACACCGGCGGCGATGCCCCCAACGTGGTGCAGGCTCATGCCCAGGTGATTTACTCCGTCCGCGCTCCCAAAACCGACCAGACCTATGACCTTGCCCAGCGGGTGCACAACATTGCCCGGGGCGCCGCCTTGATGACGGAGACCAAGGTGGATATCCGTGTGGTCAGCGCTTATGCGGATGTGCTTCAGAACAAGACTTTAGACAATCTCATTTATAAACACATGAAGGAGCTTCTGCCTCTGAAATGCACCGAAGAGGAAATGGCCTATGCCGAGAAGTTCCATGCCGTCGGCGATCCCGGGGACTGGATGACCTATCAGGCTATGGCCGCCAAGTTCCTGGGCGAAAAGGGCAAGCTGTTGTTTAGAGGCGCCATGGCGGATGCGGTTTTCCCGCCCAACCCCATGAAGGCCGGCTCCACGGACGTAGGCGATGTAAGCTGGGTAGTGCCTTCCACCTGGTTCGGCGTATCCTGCTTTGCTTTGGGCACCAATGCCCATTCCTGGATGGCTGTTGCCCAAGGGAAGTCTTCCATCGCCCACAAGGGCATGGCCGCCGCCGCCAAGATCATCGCCCGTGCGGCTCTGGACATCTTCGAGAATCCCCAGCTTGCGGAGGAAGCCAAGGCCGACATGGTCAAGGCCAAGAACGGCGCAGAATACCGCTCCCTCATTCCCAAAGAAGTAAAAGCCGGAAGCTTTTAAGATTGTAAAATAAAAGGAGGTTACTCAACACTATGGACAAAGATTATTCCTTTATTGCAAACAGCGGCATAATGTTGCTATTCTGCTCGCTGGCCATCGTGGTAGTTCTGATTCAGGCCGTGGTCTTCATGCGCACTGCATGGAAGCGGGCTCTGGAACTGGGCTACACCAAGAAGGACCTGCTGAAGGTAGTCAAGAGCAGTGCGGTTTTCTCTATCGTGCCTTCTCTGCCCATTCTCATCAGCTACATGATTCTGC
>CAZPCH010000051.1:0-298 GCA_964585055.1 uncultured Christensenella sp.
CCCCCTTGATGCCCATTGTATCAAAAGCGGTGTCCGTCAATGAAAGTCAGTAAGTTTTCTCTCTGCAAGTTCCCGTTGCCTTACATAAGGGGCTTAGGGACGCAGAAGAGCTATAAGGCGCAAAAGGCGGGTGGCATTGACTTGGAGGGTTTTGCGGAAAAGAGTGCCGTCTTTAAGGGCTTTACGGATGTTTTTAAAGTCCTCCTTCCGCCCGGGCATGACCAAGTCGCCCCCTGCCGCCGCAATCCCTGCGGCCGTGGGTGCCGGGTAGGCTGAGCCCTGAGAGAGCATCTCACTG
>CAZPCH010000051.1:308-7879 GCA_964585055.1 uncultured Christensenella sp.
CCACCAGCCAGTCGGTCATAACCACGCCTTTGAACCCGTTTTCACTGCGGAGGTAGTCCGCCGTCAGATCCCGCCGCTCCGAGGTATGCATGCCGTTGAGCAGGTTGTAGGAGGTCATAACGGCATGGGGCTGAGCCTCCTGCACGCATATGCCGAAGCCCCGCAGATAGATATCCCGCAATGCCCGCTCGGAGATGACGCTGTTGCTGCAGTACCGGTTGGTCTCCTGATTGTTGGCGGCAAAATGCTTAATGGTAGTTCCCCGACCCGGATGCTTCTGCACCCCTTTGGTGACTTCCGCCGCAAGGATTCCGCTGAGAAGGGGATCCTCGGCATAATACTCAAAATTCCGCCCGCAGCGAATGCTCCGATGGATGTTCAAAGCGGGTGCCAGCCACAGGTGGACTCCAAAGCGCTCCATCTCCGCTCCCACAATATCTCCGCAGGCAAAGGCCAGCTCACGATTCCAGCTCTGGGCCATGGCGGTGCCGATGGGTATGGCCGTGGTGTACTGGTGGCGAATCTCCGCCCCCTTCTTGGGCTTGGGGGTGGTGAGCTCCATAATCTTGGCAAGGGGCTTGGGCAAAAAGTCCAGAATGGTGGAGGGCATGGTTTGCCCCAAGGGGTGAATGCCCTTATCGTCCACGGCGTAGTCCCGGCTCAAGCGCAGACCCGCCGGGCCGTCTGCCATAACCAGAGGGGCAACGCCCTTGTCCTGCAGCATGCCCGTGCTTTCTCCTGCCGCCCCGGCCACATTTTTGCTGGCGTTGCCGATGACGCTGAGAATGCCGCCCTTGGGGTCAAAGGCGCCTATGTTCATATAGGCCAGTTCCTCATCGGTGAAGGTCTCGGTACAGGGGTCAATCTTCTCCTGTTGATCATACGCAACGGTCTCGGTGCAAATAGCTTCGGGGGCAATGACAAGAACGGGGAGCCCCTCGGGAAGGGGATCCTGCCGCACCTTCTCGGGCTTCCAGTCCTCAAAGTCCGCTGTACCGCCAATGTGCCGCACCCTCTTAACTATGACGGTCTTCTCCAGCTTCACTACGGCGCAGGGGACGGTGTCCGTACTGCTCTTACCCAGCCGCAAAATATACTCTCCCGACTCCAGAATGTAGGCGGCGGAATCCGTATCAAAGGAGGCTAACTCTGAAAGCCTGCAGGTCAAAAGAACCTCCTGCTCCTCCCCGGGAAGAAGCTCCCCCGTCTTTTTAAAGGCCGCCAGAGTTTGGTAGGGCTGATCCAACTTCCCCTGAGGCACGCTGACGTACAATTGCACCACCTCTTTGCCCGGGTGTTTGCCCGTGTTTTTCACATGGGCACGGATAAAAAGGGTCTCCCCCTCAACACGCACATCAGCAGGAGACACTGCAAACTCCGTGTACCCAAGGCCGAAGCCGAAGGGAAACATGGCTCTCTTCCCTACGCTGTCAAAATAGCGGTAGCCCACATACACGCCCTCTTTATAGCGGGTATCCGATAGATTGCCGAAGCCGCCTATGGCGGCATAGTCTCCAGCGGACGCCCAAGTGGTGGACAGCTTTCCCGAAGGATAGGCCTTGCCGAGAAGCAAATCTCCCAGCACCGCACCCGTATCCACCCCCAGTTGGGAGAGAATCAAAATATTGCCCACGTCCAAAACGGGACTCAAGTCCACGGGGCCGCCTACGTTGAGCACCAGCATAAACCGTTTATACTGCTTTTGCAGGGTGAGAATCTGCCGCTCCTCGGTTCGAGTCAGCAGAATGTCCCCCGGGCTATCGGTGCGGTCGTTTCCTTCTCCGCAAATGCGGCTCAGTACATATACCGCCGTATCCCCGTCTCCGTCCAAAGGCAAATCATACTCCGGCTCAGGCATAACCGCCCCCATGCCCTCGATGATGACGTTGGTATGCTTCTCCCGTGCACGGGCCTTGATATCCTTGAGAAATTGCTTCTTGGCCTCCGCACACACGGCATCGTAACCGCTCAGCCAGCCATCGGTGGTGATTTCAAAACCGGCCTGCCGCAGTCCCTCCTCCACAGTGACAAAATAGCGGGAGTTTACCTCTCCTGAGCCCGTGCCCCCCTTAAGGGTGTGGCGGGCGCCGTTGCCATACAGAGCCAGCTTTCCGGCATTGGGAAGGGGAAAACTGCCGTCGGATTTCAGCAGAACCGTGCACTCGGGAAGCAGGGTTCTCAATGTGTTCAGATGCTCTTTTTCATATGGCTGCAGTTCCATTATTCTTGCTCCTTTTTAAAAAATCAGTTTTCTATCTTACAGGAGAACGCATGCACGCCCCCTGCCGCCTGCCTGCTGCTGCCGTCGGGAAGCACAATCTCCCCTTCACAGCCTTGAGGAATCTCCGCCGTAAGGGTAAAGACATCCCCCTCTATCTTCCAATTAGAGGCAATCTTCCCGTAGGGACAGTGGGTATAGGCCTCGGCGTGGGTCAAGCCGCCTCCGGGAATGGGACAAATGCGCAACTTGCGGTATCCGGCCTCCACGGCTTCAATGCCCGCCACACGGCGATAGAGGAAGTCTCCCACCGCCCCATTGGCGTAGTGGTTGAAGGAGACCATGCCGCCATCGCTCTCCTTTTCGGACTCCCGCAGTTCCCCCAGATTGACGGTGCCGTCAGGACGCAAAGCATCCCACCGCTCCCAAATGGTGGTGGCTCCTGCCTTTACCTCATAAAGCCAGCCGGGGCAGGTGTCCTGCAGAAGCACCCGATAGGCCTCCTCCACATACCCGTTGTCCGCCAAAGCAAAGAGCAGGTAGGGAGTACCGGTAAAGCCTGTGGAAAGGTGGTACTCATTTTCCCGCACCAGCCGGGCAAGGTTGGCGGCCATGGCGGCACGGGTCTCCCCCCCTGCCATGCGGAAGTACAGCGGGAGCACATAGGCCGTCTGAAACTCCTTCTTCAGCTTGCCGTGCCCATCGGTGAACTTCTTTAGGTATGCCGCGCAAATCTCCCTGCGAAGGCGGAGATAGTATTTTTGCTCCTCTTCATATCCAAGAATTCCCGCAGCCTCGGCCACGATGCCGCAGGAATTGGCAAAGTAAGCCGTGCCAATCCATGGCCCCTTGGAAAGCCAGTCCTTTATATCCTCCCCCGGGGCGCACCAGTCCCCAAAATGGAAGGGAAAAGACCATATGCGGCGGTCGGTTTTGGTAAAGCTGAAAAGCTCCGACCAGAACTTGGCGGCCTTCAAAAACTTCTTCATCACGGGGTACTGCTCCCTGAGAAGCTCCATGTCTCCTCTGGCCAGATACTCCGCCCAAGGCACCAGCACACAACAGTCACCCCAGCAGGAAGTGGCCATGGTAGGCATATAGTACCCCTGAGTGGGCACCACCATGGGAATGCCTCCTCCCTTGCCCTGCTCCGCCTTGACATCCAACAGCCACTTGCGGAAAAACTTGCTCATGTCAAAGTTAAAGCAAGCCGTTCGGGCAAAGAGGGCAATGTCCCCCGTCCAGCCCAAGCGCTCATCCCGCTGGGGACAGTCCGTGGGAATGTCTATAAAGTTGGACTTGCCGCCCCAGCGAATGTTCTGCTGCAGACGGTTTATGTCCTCATTGCTGCAGGAAAAGCCTCCAATCTCCGCAAAGTTTGAATGGAGCACCAGCCCTTCCAGCCGTATATCCTCTACGGCAATGCCCCGCACTCCTACATACCGAAAGCCCATGGAGGTAAGGCGGGGAGAGTAAACTTGCTCCCCGTCGGAGGCAATATAAGTAGCCATAGCCTTAGCTGTCCGAAGAGGCTTGGTAAACAGTTCACCCCCTTGCAGTACCTCGGCATGGCGGAAGACGACGGTTTGCCCCTTAGTGCCTCGAAGGGTTGCCCGAATGACCCCTGCAAAGTTCTGTCCAAAGTCAAAGATTAGCTCCCCACCGGGTGAAACTGCCGCTGTCACAGGAGTCAAAATTTCATGAACGGTGACATGTTCCCCGTATTGAGGCAGAAGCTCAGGGTGATGCCGCAGTTTGGCAATGTTCGCCTGCTTCCAGCTCACCTGCTCCAAGTCTACCGTGCTGTCATAAATCTCCCCGTCGTACCAATCGGCAAAGCGGTAGGCACCCTCCGTGGTCACCTGCCAGATTTCATCCGTAGATATTGTCTCCGCTGTGCCGTCCTCATAGCAAAGGGTAATCTCCATAAGCAAAGCCTGCCGCTCCTCGGTTATATGGGCGTTGTGGGACAAGTTGAACCTGCCTACCGCCCAACCGCCTCCAACCGTCACCATAAGCCGATTTTCCTGCTTTAATAGCGGGGTGATGTCATAGCTCTGGTACTGAAGCCGATGGGCATAGGAGGTAAAGTAAGGAGCAAAGTAGGTATCCTCCACCCGCTTTCCGTTAAGCTCCATGGTGTAGATGCCTATGGCCGTGGCGGTAATGGAGGCCTTTTGAATCTTTCCCCTCAGAACAAAGTCCCTTCGAAAGGTCAGGGGTATAGGAGACTCCTTTTTCGCAGACAGATATCTTAAATCGGTAATCCACTTTGCCTTAGTCAGCTTAATGCCGTTCATCTTACTACCATTCCTTATCCCTTTTGTTTTGTTCATTATAACAGTTTTCCCATCATTGGAAAAGCCACCGTTAACGAGGCAAAAACACAGCAAGGGCAGCGGCCTCTGCCGCCGCCCCGCTTTCGTTCATAAAGCACAGAAACAGTCTTATTTGTTCAGTTTTTTGTTCATGTCCGCCCGAATCTCGTCGGTAACAGGGTACTTGCGCAGAATCAGCCAGGACACCACGCCCAGAATGCCGGGAACCAGCCCCATAATTACCACGAACCAGGTGAGCATGGTGGGGATTGCCGTAAGCTCACCCAAGAAAGCATCGGTAACGGAGTCCACCTCGTAGCCGATGGCCACCAAAATGGCGCCGACCATGGCGGCGGAGATAGCGTTCTGCCCTTTGTCCAAAAACTTATTGCAGGCGTTACACAGAGCACTGCGGTCCTTACCGTTGCGATAAATCTCATAGTCCATGCACTCCATGTTGATGGTGGAACCGGGGATAAAGTCCGCACCCAACGCCGTGGCCACGATGAACATGCAGATAAAGAAGGGTATGGGGGACAGAGACAGCACGCCCAGCACCTCCAGCACAAACAACAGCAGGCAGGAGACGCCCTGCAGGCCAATGAGTATCTTGTGCAGCTTAATGGGAGAGCCCGCCTTCTTCATGAGCGGCCCGGCAATAAAGGTGCCCACTATCAAAGGCAGGAACATCATCATAGAGGAAATCAGGGTCATAATGCCGAATTTCTCCGTGTCCACAATGCCCGTGGACAGATCCGTGCAATACGCCCACTTAATATAATAGGTGCAGGTGGCAAAGAGGAAGGTCCAGATAAAGCCGGAGAAAAGCTGATCCAGCAGACGCACCCGCAGGGCATCATTTTCCTTCAGCAGACCGAAGATATCTGTCAGCTTAACCGCATCCTCCTCGTCCCGTTCGGTATGGTACTTTTCCTTCACCAGCGCCAGACCCAGGATGGAAATAAGCGCACCCGCCACGGTCAGCACGGTGATGGTGACACCGAAGGAGGTGTGCATATTCTGAAAGACGCTGTTGACCCCGTTGATAATGGCCAGCAGGGCGGCGCCAATCATGCCCACCACCATGTTGGTCATGCGGGGGCCAATAAGGAGCTTTCCCCGGGCATTGGGATCCAGGGTCATGGTGCGGTACAGAGGGTTGGGGGCATAGAAAGAGGTGCCGATATCATAGAGCAAATAGAAGCCGATGACCCAGATGCAGATGACAACGGGGCTGTCTGCAAGACCTTCGGGCAGGAAAAACAGCCCGATGATTCCCGCAGAGGACAAAAGAATGCTCAACAGCAGGAAGGGGCGGTACTTGCCGTGCTTACCCACCTTGGCTCTGTCCATAATCCACCCTTCCAGAGGGTCGTTGACCGCATCAAAGAGCCGTGCAACCAACAGCAGCGTAGTGCCCAGAATGGCGCCCCACTTGCCGATACCGGCGTAGTCCGTCAAATACATCATGAACAAGGACGTCATGACGCAGGCACCTACGGAGTCCGTCACCGACAGAATGGTCGTGCCGAAGTAATCCTTAAACTTCAAGCCGCTGGGGTCTTTTTCCTTTTTCATCTTATTTCCTCCCTTTTCATCCGAAATCTCCGTTGCGGATGTATCCATCATACCAGAAGGAATCCGCAACCTGTTATCGTAAATTCGTTCTTTCTTTTGATTCCTTGCCTTGTTTTCTGAAATGCGTCCGATTTTCGATAGACGAAACGAATTTTCGATAGTATAATGGAGATGCGGATTTTCACACAACTTGTAAAAAGGAGAAGTACCCCATGACCGCAGATACCCGTCTTGCCGTTTTTCAGGAATTGGTGGCATGCTGCCACAATCTTTATCTGTGGACATATGACAGCACCATGCACCTGCTGTCCAGCAATTGTCCCGATGCGGAAAATATGGTGCGGTTTATTCAGTTTGAAAGCATCAACGGCACTTTGCTGGACTTTGGAAAAAATCACACCAAGCCCGTAATTATGACAGATACCATAGGGCTTATGTGGCTATGCTCTCCGGAAAAAGACAATGGAGAACTGCGGCGGATTCATGTACTGGGACCCTTCTTTACGGACGATGACATAGCCCGGCAGATTGGCCGCCGCCTGCGGGAAATGAAGCTGGAACCGTCCATGAGCAGGCAGGCTCTTGCCTTTCTCCAATCCCTGCCGGTCATCTCCCTGAACCGCATCTTTGAATACGGCATTATGCTCCACTTCTGCACCACGGGAGAACGCATCAACGTCAGCGAGCTCCACTACCGCAAGAGTAAGCAAAAGAAACTCGATACCAACGCCATCCCCGAGGATTTAAAAATTCACGGCACCTATGCCGCCGAGCAGGAGATGCTGCGCATGGTGCGGGAAGGGGACTTAAACTATGCAAAGCAAATGAGCAGGCTGTCCATGACGGGGAACTTCGGCCGACTCAGCAAGAATCAGGAGCGGAGCAATAAAAACCTGATACTGGCGGGCATCACCCTCTTTTCTCGGGCGGCCATTGAGGGCGGCGTGTCCCCGGAAACCGCGCTGACCCTGTCCGATCGGTATTTTCAGAGCGTGGAGGACTGCCGCACCATGACGGAGCTTATGGAAATCAGCTCCACCATGGTACAGGATTACGTGGAGCGGGTTCACCGTCGCAAGCAGGAAAGAGGGATTTCCGAGCCCGTCCGCAGCAGCATGGAGTATGTGGAACTGCACCTTACGGAGGAGCTGAGCCTGAAGCAGTTGGCGGAATTGGCCGGATATTCCGAATATTATTTCAGCAAGCGTTTTAAAAAGGAGACAGGTACCACGCCCAAAGCTTTCATTCAGGAAAAGCGTCTGGAGCGGGCAAAATTTCTCCTGCGCACCACTCAAATCAGCGTGCAGGACATTAGCGAGAGTTTACGTTTCGGCTCCCAGAGCTACTTTGCCGATGTCTTCCGCCGTGCCGAAGGCATTAGCCCCACGGCCTATCGGGAGCAGTTCCAAAACCGCATCCCCGCTCAAAACTGACTATCCCATAAAAACAACCGCCCG
>CAZPCH010000052.1:0-213 GCA_964585055.1 uncultured Christensenella sp.
ATGCATTCGTAGCTTTCAAAAAGGCGGGGAAGCTGTCCTTGGGAGATTCCGCAGACCTCCAGCATCTCCTTGGACCAGCACTTGTGCTTCACGTCCAGCAAAAGGGTGCCCGAAGCGTCGGAATAATCGCTGGCGTGAACTCCGGTAAGGATATAGTTGATGTAATCCTTGGGCAGCATAATCTTGGCGATGCGGGCAAAGTTCTCCGGCTCC
>CAZPCH010000052.1:223-7862 GCA_964585055.1 uncultured Christensenella sp.
CGGCTCCTGCTCCCGCATCCATAGGATTTTGGGGGCGGTGAAGCCGGCAAAGGCGATGTTGGCCGTCCACTGGGACAGCTTGTCCTTGCCGATTTGGGTGTTGAGATACTCCGTCTGCGCCGCCGTGCGGCCGTCGTTCCAGAGAATAGCCGGGCGGATGACGCTGTCCTCTTTATCCAGCACCACCAGACCGTGCATCTGTCCTCCGCAGCCTATGCCTGCAACCTCCTGAGGGTCAAAGCCCTTTAGCAGTTCCGGCACTCCCTCCAGCAAAGCCTTTTCCCAGTCTGCCGGGTTCTGCTGGCTCCAGCCGGGATGAGGGAATTCCAGCGGATACTCCTTGGTAACGGTGTTGACAATGGCGCCCTTTTCGTCCATAAGCAGCAGCTTCATGGACGAAGTGCCCAAATCGATTCCCATATATTTCACGATGGATTGCCTCCTTTTTTGCAGGTTTCCAAAAAGCCCCATGCATCTATTTACAGTATAGCAAAAAACCAGCCCCTAAACCAGCCCCCCATGCCTAAGAAAAGGCGAAAAATAAGTTCCGCTCTTCTCGCCAAAGCCCTTTCCAACAAAAACAGCCGCCTCGCTGCAGACGGCTGGTTCATAAAAAGAAACGGGGCTTAGTCGTTTTCGGGATTTTGCGGTTCCTGCCGGGCGGCGGCATCGGCGGCAATCTTCCCGCCCAGAGCCCCCGTAATGAGGCTCTTGATGTCGATGCCCATGCCGGCACTGATGCCCTCGGTCACCTGGGTGGTGCCGTTGACAATGTCGGAGAGGAGCTTGGCACTGTTGCCCTCGCCGTACATGGTGATCTTATCCACCTTGCTGAGAGGCTCGGCCACGTTCTTGGCGATTTCGGGCAGGGCGGCCATAATCATCTCGATGACGGCGGCTTCTCCGTACTTCTTCATGGCTTCGGCCTTTCTGTCAATACCCTCGGCCTCGGCCAGAGCCTTGAGACGGATGGCTTCCGCTTCCGCTTCGCCGACGGCACGGATACCTTCCGCTTCCCGCTGGCGCTCAATCATCTTGGCTTCGGCCTCCTTGGTGCGGCGGAAGAGCTCCGCTTCGGCGGCCTGCTGGGCGGCGTACCGCTCGGCATCGGCCTGGGCACGGATTTGGGCATCCAGGGTCTGCTTGGTGACATCCACCTCGCGAGCCTTCAGCTCTGCCGTGCGCTCGGCACGGGCGATGTCGGCGTTGGCGGAAGCCACCTCAATGGTCTTGCGTTGTTCTTGCTCCTGAATGGAGTAGGCGGCGTCGGCCTCTGCCTTCT
Organism: uncultured Christensenella sp.; assembly: GCA_964585055.1. Taxonomy (GTDB): domain Bacteria; phylum Bacillota; class Clostridia; order Christensenellales; family CAG-138; genus RUG472. Next base: position 1,506 of record CAZPCH010000052.1, read on the forward strand.
TGACGTCGGACTGCTGCTTGAGCTCTGCCTGACGGATGGCCAAGGTGGTCTGCTTTTCCGCAATCTCCATGTTGGCCTGCACCTTGGCGTCGTTGGCCTCCTTGGCGGCCTGAGCCTGAGAGATGGCGATGTCTCTGTCTGCCTGCGCCTTGGCAATGGCGGCGCCCTTCTTAATCTGGGAGATGTTGTCGATACCCAGATCCTCAATGACGTTGTTCTGGTCGGAGAAGGACTGGACGTTGAAGGAAATCATCTCCAGACCCATCTTCTCCAAATCGGGGATGGCGTTTTCCTGCACCCGCTCGCCGAAAGCCTTGCGGTCGGTGACCATCTCCTCCAGCTTCATCTGCCCCACGATTTCACGCATGTTGCCTTCCAGAGTGTCCTGGACACGGGCGATAATCTGTTCCTCGGTTTCGTTGAGGAAGAACTTGGAGGCCAGGGTCATCATTTCTTCGCTTTGGCCGATGCGGATTTTTACCGTGGCATCCACCTTCACGTTGATGTACTCGGCGTTGGGCACATAGTCCGTAGTCTTTACGTCCACGGAGAACATCTTCAAAGACAGCTTATCCAGCCTTTCCAAAAAGGGAATGCGGATGCCCGCTTTTCCAATGAGGATGCGGGGCTTGCGGTAGCCGGAGATAATATAAGCCGTGTCCGGGGGCGCTTTTACATAGCCTACGAGGATTACGAAGAGAAACAGTGCCAGTACGATACCGGCGATAAGTATAGCGGGCATAGAGGACTCCTTTCTTTCTACCCTTGAGGGGTTTCTGCACTCTATAGAGTATGGATACAGTATACAGGGCGAATAAAGAAAAATACAGGAGAAATTCCGCAAAATATCCCCTGTTTTTTTCTGCAGGGAGAAATTTGAGCGGAAAAAGCCGCACTTTATGTGAGAAAAGCGGGCGGCCCTGCCTGAAAAATCACTCTCTTTGCGCCTTATAGGCGGCGTACTGCTCGGCGTCGATGGCTCCCGTGGCCAGCATGCGCTCCGACCAAAGCTGCAAGGTTTCCACGGCTACGGAGATGCGCTCCAGCTCCTCCTGAATGGCGATGAAGTCCTCCAGCTCACTGCCGGAAATCTTTCCGTCTGCCGTAATCTCGATAAGCCGGTCCTTCTGCCGGTTCATGGAGTTCAGGGAGGCCAGCATCTCCAGCACGATTTGGGACAGCTCCTTGCGCTTGATTTCAGGCACATACTGCTGGCCGATGGGGCACTGGTTGGCGCAGTAATAGTTGCAAAGACTGGGCAGACGGTACTTTTCCGCCATGAGCAAGACCTCGTCCGGGTGGGGCAGAGAGCGGCGGTTCTCAATCTTTTCAATGCGCTCCGGGGACATGCTCTCCAGCAGTTCCGAGGCCTCCTCCCTGGTTAAATCCAGAGACTCCCGCACCTTATGATACAGGGTCTTATTCTCTTTGGTGGATGCTCTGGCCATGGCCTTCTCCTTTCAAAGGGCGAAATTCCGCCCGAACTTCTCATAATATTAGTATAGCATTGAAGGCGAGGCGGATGCAAGGCTTGCTAGGATATGGAAAAACCGGAACAATCATAACGGGGCTCTTGTAATTAAGGGCGGAATGTGGTATATTTTTTGCAGAAATTCTATATGAGGTGAGGACTAATGCTTCTATTGAACAGAGCCGCCATTAAGGCGGAAGCAAAAGAAAAATTTAAGAGCTGTTATTGGCTTTGCGTGGGCGTATTGGCTGTGACCCTTCTGCTGCAAGGCGCTTGCGCTGCCATATCCGCTACCGGAATCGGCACCGTTGTGACTTTGCTGGTCACGCCTGTGCTGATGGCGGGAATGAGCTTTTTCTTCCTGCGGGTATACCGTGGGGAAAACCCGGAGTTTGCCACCATGTTTGCCGGCTTTAATAACTTTGGTCATGTGCTGGGCGGCTCCATGTGGCAGATGCTGTGGACGGTTCTGTGGGGCTTCGTGCCTGTAATGAACGTTATCAAGTACTATTCCTACTGCATGACCCCCTACATCCTTATGGATCAGCCGGAAATCGGCGCCAAGGATGCTTTGAAGGTCTCCATGGCCATGACCCAGGGGCACAAGTGGGATATCTTCGTAATGCAGTTGAGCTTCATCGGCTGGACTTTGCTGGCCTGCTGCACCTGCGGGCTTTTGGGCCTGTTCTATGTAGGACCCTATGAGTATGTTACCATGGCCGGTTACTACGAAAAGCTCAAGGGCTCCATCAACGTGGAGTATGACGATACCTACAGCGCAGACTCCTATAATACGGACAGCAACATGTAAGTTTCAATCACCATAAAAAGGCAAGCACCCCTTCGAATCTTCGCGGGGGTGCTTTTTTGCATGCCGGCGACCACCTGCCCATGAGGCGGGGCTTTTTGTGTGCGCTAGGGGAAGGGAAGAGCGTCCATAAAGCCGCAGACGGAACGGAGCCGGTCATCCGATTGTATGCCCTGCAGGGAAAGGGACATAGGGCCTTCTTAGTTTATAGGTGGGTCAATGGGGGCATCCTTGCGGGAAGCGGTCTTCAGCCGCTTGAAGCAAAGGAGGAATACGGCCGCCACAAAGACGAAAAAGAGCAGGAGACTTTGGCCGTTATCCCGGCTCAGGCAGTAATCATAGAACCCGTGGATGAGAACGGGCAGGGGCAGACAGAAGAGAGCGGCGGGAAGGAGGGACTTTTGGGAGGAGCGGCTTTTAAGTTCCCCAAAGGACAGCCCCATATACACCCCGCAGACGGCGTGAAGGGGCACGGAAAGAAGAGCCCGCATAAGGCCTGCGCCGAGGCCGAACTTCAGCACATACAGAACGTTTTCCACCAGCGCAAAGCCCAAGGATACGAAAACGGCATAGACTACGCCGTCAAACCGGTAGTTGAAGGCGGGGTGGCGGTAGGCCTTTTTATATAGGAAGAAAAATTTACAGCCTTCCTCTACCAGCGCAACCCCCAGAAAATTGTCGGCCAGCAGGTATACGGTTTGGGAGGCGGTCAAAAACAGAGGCGCAACGAAGCGGGTATACAGGAGTTCCAGAATCACCCCGGGAATGACGGACAGGCACCCGAAAAGAAAGAGCTTCCACAGAAGGCCTGCAGGCTCCTTCTCGATTTTGTCCAGGCTGTAGACCTTTTTCATCAGAATCAACGCCGGGGCAACGGCTACGGCAAGCTGAATCAGGCGCATATAACTCTCCTTTTTGTCAGCGGCTGAAGCCGAAGGGGTTGGCGATGCGCTCCTTGGCCCAGAAGGTTACGGCGTGGCGGTACAGGGCTCGGGCGTGGATGCGGTCGTGCCAGAGGAGGCGGCGGAGGACCTTTTTCACCGTCCACAGTTCTCCGTCGGGAGCGGTGTACACCCGATTGGAGAGGAAGAGGGGGAGTTCCTCCAGCTTGTTGAGAAGCTGAAGACGGTTCTCCACAAAGTCGGGCAGATTCTCCATCTCAATGCCCACGCCGGCGGCGTAGTAGGCTAAGGTGTTGTTGGTGTGCTCCATCATCTCCCGTGCGGTGGTGGGGATGCGGCCGTAGAAGGTCTTGCGGGACTTGAGCAGCCCCCGATCCTTCTGAGGGATGGAGAGATACTCGGTCATAAAGTCCCGGGCGGATTTTGCACACAGTGACTTCAGGGAAATATACTCGATCATGGTCATGGGGAGCTTTTCCTCGGCGAACAGGGCGCAGCTGTCGGCGTCTTCCACGGCAAGGTCGGTCTTAAACTCGTTGAACACCTTGACCTCTTCCCCCGTAGGCGGGGTGCCCGTGCCTGACCACAGGCGGTACTGGCGGCAGACCGCAGGCATCTTGGCGGCGGCTTCTGCAAAGGTGGCCCCCCGGCTGAAGGCGCCGGGAAACTTGACGGCCCACAGGAGCACGCCCTTATCGTTATGTTCGTAATTTACGTAGATTTCGTCGGCCATTATTCATCCTCTTGATTCTCTTGCCTCTATTGTAGCCTAAATCGGCGGGAAGGTAAAGGAAAAAATGCACAAGAGGGGCGGGGGCGGCGAAAGGCTGCGCCTTTCGCTTCGCCCAAGCGGGCGGGGCTTTGCCCCGCCCGCCTCAGGCGAAGGGTTCGCTTTGCGAACCGCCGCCCCCTTGACAGGCGCAAAACTATATATATAATAAGAAAGAGAAGCCTGCGGGGCGCAAGAGTCCCCCGGCGCTCCCCAAATCCGCCTTTTTAAGAGCAGTTTGAAGGCTCTCGGGAATTTTTCCGAAAATAATAGGATTTTTTCATTGACAAATCCCGCTCCCTGTGGTAATCTAACCAAGGTGCCCCCATAGGGGGCTTGTTTTTGATGTTAAACCTTTAGGAGGATGAAGACCATGCGCGTGAAGATCACGTTGGCCTGCACGGAGTGCAAACAAAGAAATTACAACACCTTTAAGAACAAGAAGAACGATCCCGATCGTTTGGAGTTCAACAAGTATTGCCGCTTCTGCCGCAAGCACACTCTGCATAGGGAATCCAAGTAAGCCCTTGGCGAAAGAGGAGTAAGATGGCAAACGAGCAGACCGAAAAGAAAGTAGCCAAGAAGGTAAAGAAGGAGCGCAAGTTCCAGCTTAAGAAGTATCTTGGCGAGATGAACGGCGAGGTCAAAAAACTGACCTGGCTGAGCAAGAAGGATTTGGTCAAGAATACCGCCATGGTGCTGGTGTTCGTGCTGGCCATGTCCCTGGTCATTTGGGTGCTGGATCTGGCGTTCAGCGGTGCTACCAAGGGTCTGACCACTCTGACCCATCCCGCAGCCGTTACCGACAGCGCCGATACCGCCGAGTAACCGCCATGGACCAGGAAGCCAGATGGTACGTGGTTCATACCTATTCCGGGTATGAAAACAAGGTGAAGGAAGATTTGGAGAAATCTCTGGAGAACGCCGGTCTGCAGGATATCATCCTGGAGGTCAAGTATCCCACGGAGGAGACCATCGAAATCCTTCCCAACGGCAAGCGGAAAACCACTACCCGCAAGGTCTACCCCGGTTATGTCATGGTGAAGATGCTGGTGGATGTGGTGGAGAAGGAGCGCCCGGCAGAACGGGGCGGCGGCGTTTCCAAGGATCTGGTCATGAACCCCAGAGCTTGGTACGTAATCCGCAACACCCGAGGCGTCACCGGCTTCGTAGGTCCCGGCAGCAAGCCCGTGCCCCTCAGCGATGAAGAAGTCACCGCCATGGGCGTGGAGCGCATCCCCATCGTTCTCAATATCGAGGTGGGAGAAAATGTCCGGGTTGTCTCCGGTCCTTTGGAAAACTTCATCGGCCGGGTGGAGAAGCTGGATACCGAGCGGCAGAAGGTCAAGCTCACCGTGTCCATGTTCGGCAGGGAAACCCCCGTGGAACTGGATTTCATTCAGGTGCAGAAGATCTGATCCGCTCACAACAACGGAAACTTAGGATATAGCGGACATAAGTCCGTCGGGCAAAAAGCCCCATATATCAAACTTAGTGGCAGGGGAGGCACCCCGTACCACGAACTATATTAAAAATAGGAGAAAACAGCAATGGCAAAAAAGATTACTGGGTATGTAAAGCTGCAGATCAATGCCGGTAAAGCGACTCCCGCTCCCCCGGTAGGTCCCGCCCTGGGCGCCCACGGCGTCAACATCATGGGCTTCTGCAAAGAGTTCAATGAGCGCACCAAGAACCAGGTTGGTCTGGTAATTCCCGTGGTTATCACGGTGTATGCCGACCGTACCTTCACCTTCATCACCAAGACTCCTCCCGCCGCCGTTCTCATCAAGAAGGCCTGCAACCTGGAGCACGCTTCCGGCGTCCCCAACAAGACCAAGGTCGCTTCCATGACCAAGGCGCAGGTTCGTGAGATCGCCGAACTGAAGATGCCTGACCTCAACGCCGCTTCCGTGGAAGCCGCCATGCGTATGGTCGAAGGCACCGCCCGCAGCATGGGCGTCACCATCGCCGACTAAGCGCTAAGGAGGAATCATTCATGAAGCACGGTAAGAAATACAATGCCAGCAAGGCTCTCATTGAGAACATCAAGCAGTACGATCCCCGTGAGGGCGTAGATCTGGTTCTCAAGACCGCTTCCGCCAAGTTCGACGAGACCGTCGAAGTGTCCCTCCGTCTGGGCGTTGACTCCCGTCACGCTGACCAGCAGGTTCGTGGCGCTGTCGTTCTTCCCAACGGCACCGGCAAAACCGTGAAGGTTTTGGTCTTTGCCAAGGGCGACAAGGCTCACGAGGCTCAGGAAGCCGGCGCTGATTACATCGGCGACGAAGAGACCGTCAACAAGATCAAGAACGAGAACTGGTTCGACTTCGATGTCTGCGTTGCTACCCCTGATATGATGGGCGTGGTCGGCCGCATCGGTCGTATCCTGGGACCCAAGGGCCTCATG
>CAZPCH010000053.1:0-7767 GCA_964585055.1 uncultured Christensenella sp.
CCGTGAAAAAGGAGAACAAGGCTCGTCTCAGCGCCCTGATTGCCCAGAAGGAAAATGTGGAGATTCCGTCCCACTTCGTCTTTGACGTGCAGATTAAGCGCATGCACGAGTACAAGCGTCAGCTTATGAACGCTTTGGCCGTGCTGGATATCTATTTCGGCATTAAGGACGGACGGCTTACCGACTTCCCCCCCACGGCCTTTATCTTCGGCGCCAAGTCTGCCCCCGGGTACATCATCGCCAAGACGGTGATTAAGTTCATCAACGAAATCGCCCTAAAGATCAATGCCGATCCCGATATGGCGGACAAGATGCGGGTGGTTTTCGTGCAGAACTACAACTGCTCCTATGCCGAGCATATTATCCCTGCGGCCGATATCTCCGAGCAGATTTCCCCTGCAGGCACGGAGGCCAGCGGCACGGGCAACATGAAGCTCATGCTCAACGGTGCCGTAACCCTCGGCACCTATGACGGCGCCAACATTGAGATTGTCAACGCCGCAGGCGAGGAGAACAACTATATCTTCGGCGCACGGGTGGATACGCTGAACGCACTGCGTCCCCATTATGCGCCCAAGTCCATCTATGACCATGAGCCCAGAGTCAAGCGGGTGGTGGATACGCTGGTGGACGGCACCTTCTCCGACAACGGCACGGGTCTGTTCAGGGATTTGTACAATTCCCTGCTTACCGGCAACAGCTGGCAGAAGCCGGATTACTACTTTGTACTCTATGAGCTGCTGCCCTACATTGACAAAAAGCTGGAAGCTCTTTATGACACCCGGGATGAGATGGCCTTTGGCCGCAAGTGCCTGATGAACACCTGCGCCGCCGGCCCCTTCTCTTCCGACCGCACCATCAAGCAGTACGCTGAAGAGATTTGGCACATTCAGCCTGTCTCCATAAAGAGCGAACTGCCCTACTAAAGGAAGGAAGCATAGAAATGGATGCACTGTATCTGGGCGCTCTGGCCGGGTTCCCCGCCGCACTGCTGCTGTCGGTGGCGCTGATTCTGCTGCTGCGAGACAAACTGCCTCAGGATCACGGCCGTGCCTTTGCGGTGGACGGCGAAAAGACCCGAGGAAAAGCACGGGGCACGGGGGTAATCTTTATTCCCGTGTTTGCGGGGCTGAGTCTGCTGCTGGTACCCTTTTCCCCGGAGATGGCAGTATACATGCTGCTGACGCTGGCCGCCATGCTGACGGGCTACTTGGATGACAGAAGCGACTTGCCCTGGGGCGAGCTGAAAAAGGGTCTGCTGGATTTGGTTATCTGTCTGCTGGCGGTGGTTACCTTTATGAACACCAACGCCGCACCTTATTCCGTCAGCTTTTTCGGAAACGTGCTGGAATTGCCCAAATGGCTGTTCTTCCTGGCGGCGGTGTTTGTGCTGTGGGCCTTTATCAACTGCTGCAACTGTTCCGACGGGGTCGACGGGCTCTTCGGCTCCCTGTCCGTAGTGGCGCTTTCCGCCACCAGCTATGCCCTGTACCGCTTCTTTGACAAAGGGCAGTGGGCTGTATGCGGCATGATTCTGGTTGGCTGTGTGCTGGCCTATCTGCTGTTCAATGCCTCTCCCTGCATGCTGATGATGGGAGACGCAGGCAGCCGCTCCATCGGTCTGTTTTTGGGCATCCTCATGCTGCAGACGGGAAATATACTTTTGTGCATCCCCTTTGCCGTGGTGATTCTGCTCAACGGCGGACTGGGGCTTTTGAAGCTGTCCGTTATGCGCTTGTTCCGCACCAAGAAGTTTCTTGCCAACCTGCGCACGCCGCTTCACGATGAATTTCGAAAGAAGCGGGGCTGGAGCGACACCCAAACCGTGTTCCGCTTTGTCATTGCCCAGCTTTTGTGTGCGGTTGTAGGCTTACTGCTGTTGGCCGCCTGAAAATGCAATAAAGCGTCTGCAACGAAAATGTGCAGGCGCTTTTTTGTTACGATTCTTTTTTGTTGAAGGCGACGGCGATTTCCGTCCCTTTCCCCTCTTCGCTTTTTAAGACCACAGATGCCCCCAAATACAGGCAGGCATGCTTGACAATGGAAAGACCTAAGCCCGTGCCTCCAATCTGCCGTGAGCGGCTTTTATCCGCCCGATAGAACCGCTCAAACACTCTGTCCTGATGCTCGGGGGCGATGCCGATGCCCGTATCCTTTACGGTGAGTACGCCGTCTTTCGTGACGGATACAAGCACCGTGCCCTCTTCCCGATTGTACTTAATGGCATTGTCTATTAGGTTATACGCAATTTCGTGCATCAGTCTCGGCACCCCCTGTAGGGGGCACGGTTCCGTATCCAAGGTCAATGTTACATTAGATTGCCGTGCCTTTTCCTGAAGCTGTTCCATGGCCTGGGCGGCAATCTCCTCCAATTGAACCGTTTCCGTCGGTATCTCCGCCCCTTCATCCAGCCGAGACAGGCGAAGGATGTCCTCAATCAGCGCCAGAAGCCTTGCGGCTTCCTTATGAATGTGCCCTGCAAACCGAGGAATGTCTTCCGCTTTTACCATGCCGTTCTCCAGTATTTCACTGCTGCCCAATATGGCGGTCAAGGGTGTTTTTAGTTCGTGAGACACATTGGCCGTAAACTCTCGGCGGCTGCGCTCGGCACTGCGCTTTTCCGTAGCATCAAAGCTCAGCAATACCAGCCCCTCCGCCCCGCTTTCGGACGCAATGCGGCTAAGGTCAATCTGATACTCTCTGCCCTTTCGCTCCAAGAACAATTCGCTGTGCCCCTGCCGCTGAGCCTGCTCCATGGCATTCTGCCACCGTTCGCCGGGTTCTATGGAAAGAAAGGATTTTCCCAAAGCCTCCTCCCCCGTACAAAACAGTTTTTTTGCAGACGGATTCAAACTCAGAATCCGTCCTTCCCCGTTGAGCAGCACCAATCCCTCATTCATGTTGACCGTGATTTGCTCAAACTCCGTCTTCTTCTGCTGCAGTTCCCGAAGCTGGGTGTCAATCTGCAGCCGCTGTTGATGCAAACGAATGAGCAGGGGGGCAAGCTCCTTGTAGGCTCCGTTTATGTCGGGATGATCTAAGTCCAGCTTGTTTAAAGGCTCTACAATGCGTTTGGAAAGGCGTTTTGCCAGGAAAAAGGCCAGAGCCATCACAATCACCAGCACAATGCACACAGGCTGTATCATACCGAAGGCCAGCAGTCCCATGCTGGCGGTACTGGCGGAAATGCGGAGCACCGAGCCGTCCGACAGCCGTTTGGCGCAGTACATCGTCTTTTCCATAAGGGTGCCCGAGTACCGCTGGCTGGTTCCCTCCCCCGTCTCCAGAGCCTGACGCACCTCTTCCCGTTGCCCATGATTTTCCATGGTGTCGGCATTGGCCTGTCCATCGTACAGCACGGAACCATCCGATGCAATCCATGTCAAACGGGTACGGTTTTGGGATAGAGCCTGCAAATACGCTTCTCCCGAAGTCTCCACCCCAACGGCGGCTAAGGAAAGCTCATCTTTAAGCTGGCTACTCTGCACCCCGCCGAAGTAGTCATACAAACACCACATAATGATGATGACAGAGGCGAGAAGCACACAGCCCACCGCCAGCATAATGGAATGGAAAATCTTTTCTGTCACGGCTGTGCCTCCAATCGATAGCCAACGTTCCGCACGGTCTCAATATACTTGCCATACGTCCCCAGCTTTTGCCGCAGGGTGCGGATGTGCATATCGAGCGTTCTGGTCTCCCCGGCAAAATTGCTTCCCCAAACGGAATCAAAAAGCTGATCTCGGGTAAAAGCCATGCCCGGGTGGGAAAGGAACAACTGCAAAAGCGAAAACTCCTTATAGGTGAGCTGTACCCGCTGTCCGTCCACGGTGACGGTATGCTCGTCCAGATTCAAAATCAACCCGTCCAGCTTCAGCAGTTTTTGCACCTGCCCGCCCTGATAGCGGCGCAAGACTGCTTTAATGCGGGACACCAGTTCCATGACACCAAAGGGCTTGACCACATAATCGTCCGCCCCCAAATCAAGGCTTTGAATCTTATCATACTCTGCCCCCTTGGCCGTTGCCATAATGACCGGCAAATCAGACAACCGAGCATGGGCACGAATCTTTTTCAGCAGTTCCACCCCGTCCATTCCGGGAAGCATGACATCCAGCACCACCAGTTCCGGCCTCTCCTTCTGCACCGCTTCCCAAAATGAAATGCCGTCTGCAAAGCCTCTGGCTTCAAAGCCCGTAGACTGCAGTGCATAGACCTCTATATCCCGGATGGCCGCATCGTCTTCAACACACCAAATCATTTTCTCTCCTCCAAAAATGCTTCGTCTCCGTTACGCTTAACCGAATCTTCCTGCCACATAGGCCGCCGTGCGGGAATCCGCAGGGTGTGAGAACAGAGTTTTCGTGTCTCCGTACTCAATCAATTCTCCCAGCAGGAAAAAGGCCGTTCTGTCCGAAATGCGGGCCGCCTGCTGCATGTTGTGGGTAACGATGATAATAGTATACTTTTCCTTCAGTGAAATGGCAAGTTCTTCAATCTTTAAAGTAGAGCCCGGATCCAAAGCGGAGGTAGGTTCGTCCATGAGCAACACTTGAGGCTCCACGGCCAAGGCTCTGGCAATGCAAATTCGTTGTTGCTGGCCGCCCGACAGCCCCAGGGCGCTCTTTTTCAGCCTGTCTTTGGTTTCCTCCCAAATAGCCGCCGAGCGCAGGGATTTCTCCACGATTTCATCCAATTTGGCTTTGGACGTAACGCCGTGGGTGCGGGGCCCATAGGCTACGTTGTCATACACGCTCATGGGGAAGGGATTGGCCTTTTGAAACACCATACCCACCTGCCGCCGCAATTCGTTGACATTGGTGGCCGAATCATAGATGTTTTCTCCCTGATACCGAACCTCCCCCGTAATCTTCACCCCCGGCACCAAATCGTTCATGCGGTTCAGCGTCTTCAAAAAGGTGGATTTTCCGCAGCCAGAAGGGCCGATCAAAGAGGTAATGCTCCGAGGCTGAATCTCCATGCTGATATGTTTTAAAGCCTGCGTATTGCCGTACCACAGACATACATCCTTAGCTTCCAAAATGTTCATTCGGTTCTGTTTCTCCTTTTAAAATATTTCCCCGCCAGCACGGCACAGCACTGCACCATGACCGCCAACACCATAAGCACCGCCCCAATGGCAAAGGCAATCTCAAACTCCCCGTCCATCTTGGCATACACATACAGTGCCACGGTCAAGGTGGCGCCGGGGGTAAACAATCCTTCCAAAAAACCGGTTACGGAGTGGGCAAAGCCTGCGGTAAAAAGCAGAGCGGCGGACTCGCCCAAAATGCGTCCCACGGCCAAAATACAGCCCGTAACCACACCGTCCACGCATTCGGGGAGCACCACCGTGCGGATGACCCGCCACTTTCCCGCTCCCAGTCCGAAAGCGCCTTCTCTATACCCCTGAGGCACGGTTTTCAAACTTTCCTGAGTAGTGCGCATAATGGTTGGCAGGTTCATAATCACCAAGGTCAGCGCCCCCGCCAGCAAACAGGAACCCATGGTGTTGGAAAAGAGCAGCAAGCCCACCAGGCCGTAAATGATGGACGGAATGCCGGAGAGGGTCTCCGCCGCATACTCAATCCATTCCGCCAGCCCTTTGTGGGCGGCATACTCATTTAAATATATGGCCGCGCCAACCCCCAAGGGCAGCACCATAAGCAAAGTGGCCAAAATGATATACAGGGTGTTTAGGATATTGGGCAGGATGCCTATGTGGTTGGAAAGGTAGCTTACGCCCGTAGTGAGAAAGTCCCAAGTGATGTAGGGCAATCCCTTGCTCAATACATAGGCAACAAGGAGGACTGCCAAAATCACAATCCCTGCGGCGGAAAGATACAAAGCGGCTTTCCAAAGTCCAATTCGACTCCTGCGTTTAAAAGAGATCCGTGTCTTCAGCATGTTTGCACCTTATTTCCCTTAAGTAAAAGCCGCAGTGCGCCGTTCATCACCAGAATGACCAGAAACAGCACCAAGGCAATGGAGAAAAGCGTCTGTCTTTGCAGTCCGTCGGAATAGGCCATTTCACTGCCTACAATGGTGGTCAAAAAGTGAACGCTTTGAAACAGAGATGTGGGCATATTGGGGGCGCTTCCGCACACCATCATGACGGCCATAGCCTCTCCCATGGCCCGTCCTACGCCCAGCACGATGGCCGCCGCAATCCCGCTTTTGGCCGCAGGAACGGAAACCCGAAACCAAGTCTCCACCTCTCCTGCCCCTAAGGCCATGGACGCTTCTTCATATTCCTTGGGTACCGCTTCCAATGCCGTTACCGAGACCTTAATCACGGAGGGCAGAATCATAACCGCCAGCACCAGTATGGATGCCAGCAAGCCGACGCCGTCCGGCAATTGAAAAAGCTTTCGAATGGCCGGAACCAACACCATCATGCCCACCAAGCCGTATACCACAGAGGGGATGCCTGCCAGCAAGCTGACGATATTCCCCAGCAGAGCTTTTATTTTGGGAGGTGCCAGCTTGGCCACGTATACGGCCGCAAAGAATCCAACGGGAACCCCCAGCACCACGGCGCCTATGGTGCCGTAGAGGGTGGTGAGCAGGAAGGGCAAAATGCCGTACTTTGGTTCTGCCGCCGTGGAAGCCCATTCCTTGCCCAGGAGGAATTCCTTCAGTCCGATTTCTCTTATGGCCGGAACTCCCGAAACAACGAGATACCCGGTAATCAGCACCACACAGGCTACTGCCGTGAAGCCCAGCACCAGAAATATGCCATGCACGGCACCTTCCGCCAGCTTTTTTCGATCCATAACACCCGACTTTTTCATGGTGCTTTACTCGTGGGCGGGGACTACCCCGGCGGCGGCAATGACATCGGAAGCCTGAGAGGAGGTAGCAAAGTCGAAGAACTTCTGTGCCGTTTCCGAAAGCACTTCGCCCTTTCTGGTCACCAGCACGAAGGGCCGCTGTACCTTATAGGTGCCGTCCTTTACCGTTTTTTCACTGGGAAGAACTCCGTCCACCGAAAGCACTTTAACCCGATCCGTTACCGCCGCCAAAGAGGCGTAGCCGATGGCATTGGGGTTCCCCGCAACCGTAGCGATGACATCCCCGTTAGAGGACAGCTCCTGGCCGTACAGGCAGGCGTCTTCGGTTTTGGTAATGGTCTCAAAGCCGTCTCTGGTGCCGGAATTTGCTTCACGGCCAATGCGCACGATGGTGCAATCGCTGCCGCCTACTTCCTGCCAGTTGGTGATTTCCCCCGTATAAATGGCGGCAATCTCCTCCATAGACAAATCGGAAAGAGGGTTATCCGGGTGCACAATGATGGCAATGCCGTCATAGGCCAGCAGGGTTTCCACCAACCCAGCTTCCTTCTCCTCTTCCTTTAGACTGCGGGAGGACAACCCGATATCACACCGTCCCTCCTGCACGGCTTTAATGCCCGAGCCGGAGCCCGTAGCGTTGTAGGTAACCCTTGTGCCCGGATTCTCGTTTTCAAAGGCTTCCCCCAGACTGCCGATTACCTTGCTCATGGACGTGGAACCGTCCGTTGAAACAGTCTTGTTTTCTCTTTTTGCGCAGCCGTTCAGGCATCCCCATGCCAAAATCAGAATCAGGACTGCGCTCCATACTTTTTTCATATTCTTACTCTCCTTCTTGTTCTTGATTTTTCTTTTGTTCACACTTACAAGGATACAGAACCGGTGTAAAATGAAAAAGCAGGCTTTTGTAAAATCCATGTCAAATTTCGGGTATAAAAAGACTGCAGGGGTATTGTCCTGCAGTCTCAATGCTTTT
>CAZPCH010000054.1:0-7620 GCA_964585055.1 uncultured Christensenella sp.
TGCAGGCAGGTTGCGGATGGGGCGCTTTGCGTCCCTGTTATTTGCTTATCCCCTCTTGCCTGCGGCAGTGAAATCTGCACTGGGTGCAGATGAAATCGCCTTCGGCGATGAAATATGGCTGCGCCATATGAAATCTGCCTTTCAGGCAGGTTGCGGATGGGACGCTGTGCGTCCCTATTATTTGCTTATTCCCTCAGTCAGGCTTCACAACGTTTCGCCTGACAGCTCCCCTTACCCAATAAGGGGAGCCATGCGGCAAAAGGGGCTTGAGCGCTTAAAAGCAAAGAAAAAGGGGAGGCTTTTTACAGCGGAAGCCTCCCCTTGGTGAACACTCTGTTTACAGATACCCGTACATGCCCCGCACGCTGACCTCCCCCATGGTGATTGTCTCGGCGGTGCCGTCGGGGCGGCGGACGAGCAGGCCGAAGCCCTCGTCAATGTCCAAGGCATAGGCGGGGGCGGAAGTCCCGTTTTTCACCAGCAGCACTTCCTTTTCAAGGGTCACACAGCGGCGGCGGTACTCCTTTGTATACTCTTCATACTCCCCCTTTTCTAAAAGCATCGGCAGGCGCAAAAGCTCCCTGCCGACGGCGGCGGCCAAGGGCAGCAGGGAGGCGGGGTGCCCCTCCAAGGCGAGGGACGTGGCCGTGTCCCGCAGTTCCTGGGGGAAATTCTCCCGCTTTTGATGCATGTTGATGCCCACGCCCATGATCAGCCCCCGCAGGCGCCCTTCGGGGGATGCATCCAGCTCTGCCAAAATCCCGCAGAGCTTTTTTTGATTGCTGATTAAATCGTTCATCCACTTGATGCCCGCAGAGAGCCCCGAAGCGCTTTCAATTCCTCTGGCGGCGGCTACGGCGGCCAGCCCCGTGGCGGGGAGGGTGTTTTCGGGAGAGATGCGGGGGTGCAGAAGGAGGGAGAGGTACAGCCCCATGCCGGGCTGAGAGTCAAAGGTGCGTCCCAGCCGCCCCCGTCCCTTGGTTTGGGAGAGGGCCAAGCACAGGGTGTCCCGCTCTTCCCCCTGACGGCTCAGTTCCTTTAAAAAGCTGTTGGTGGAGGGAAGGGCGTCAAAGCACAGCACCTGCAAAGAGGCAGGGAGCAGGGTGCGCAATTGGGTTTCTAAAGGCTGTATACGTTCCATACCTTTACTATAGCACGAAAAAAAGAAAAATCCAGCCCATTGTTTACACAGATGTTGCAGTTTTGTGACAAGTGGGTGCTATAATAGGAGGTACCTTGCCGAAACAGGCGGGGCGTGAAAAAATATTCGGCCTGCAACCTTCCTGTAAGGTAGCGGGTGTTATCATTAGTAAAGAAAGGAAGGCGCAGGAATATGAAAGGGTACAAAGGGGGCCTGGCGGCGGTGCTGGCATTGGGGCTGATGCTCACGGGCTGTGCAAAAAATCAGGCCGTGACCGCAGAAAAGCAGGCGGAGGCGGCGGTGCCAAGCCTTTCTGCGGCGGCGGAGACGGCCTCTGCGCCCGCCCTTACCCCGGAGCCTGCCCCCATAGCCTTGGAGGCGGCGGCGACCAGCTTCCCTCAGTATCTGGATTTGGACGGAGACGGGGTCAAGGAGCTGGTGGAGCTGGTGTATCCTGAGGCGGAGACGGAACCTTCGGAGCCAACGGAGGAGAAAAAACTCCTGCTCTCCATTACCCGGGGGGAGGAAAGCTGGCAGGCGGAAGTGCCTTTGGGGGAGGAGCCCCGCTTCTTTGCCGCCGACGGTGGCGAAGGGGAGATTCTGCTGTTGGAGGTTCGGCTGGACGAGACCATCTTTTATGTCTACGCCTGGCGGTTTACGGGGGAAGCTTTGGAGCCTCTCACCTTTGAAGAGGAGCCGTACTTCTGCGGACGGGCAGAGAGCCTTCACGGGCGGCGGCTGACCCTCCATCGGTGGGTGGACTTGCTGGGCACCTATGAGACGGAGCGGGACTACCGTTTGATTGGGGACAAGTTTATGCCCGCCGAAGACGCCTGGCGGGTGGTGGACGATACACCCGATTACCCCCTGACGGTACTGCAGGGGCTGTACGCCCTCAGCGAAGGGGACGAAGCGGGCACGGAGTTTTTGCTTCCTGCAGGCAGGGGACTGCGCATTACCGCCACGGATCTAAAGGAAAAGGTCTGGTTCAAGGCGGACACGGGGGAAACCGGGTACCTTCTCATGGAGCAGGACGAGGAGGGACGCTTCTCCTTCTTTTCGGGGGTAGCGGAGGCGGAAGCCTTTTCGGGCATGCCCTATGCAGGGTAGCATTCCATAAAATCAGAAAGGTCTCCAAGGCTTAGGGGCGTGGGGGGACACATAGGATAGGTTAAAATGTCCCAAGGGACATGGAGTATAGAATACACAAACAGGAGAAGAGACATGAAGAAAAAGAAAAAAGGTTGGATTGCGGTACCGGTGCTGTTGCTCATTGCAGGGCTATGTGCAGGAGGGTATTTTTTCCTCCAGGACGGCGGCGCAGGCGGCGGCAATGAGGGCACGGTATATGTGCAGTCCGTAGCGGAAATTCTGGGCGTAGGCTATGCCGGTATCCACAACCAGTATGCCGGGGTGGTGGAGGCAAAGGATGTGATTAAAATCAATCCCGACCAGAATTTGACCATTGAAAAGCGGTATGTGGAAGCGGGCGACCCGGTGAAGGAGGGGGATCCCCTGTTCTCCTACGATGTGGAGAGCATGACCTTGACCTATGAACAGCTTCTCATCGACATTACGGGGCTGGAGAACTCCATCCAGACGGATACCGAGGAGCTTGCCTCCCTTGAAAAGCAGATTGCCAAGGCCAAGGAGAGCAAGGTCTATGAGCTCAAGCTTCAGAAGCAGACCGTGGAGCTGAACATCCGCAAGAATACCTACGAGCTGGCCAACAAAAAGCAGAAGGCGGCGGACACCAAGGCCGCCATTGAAAACAGCGTGGTTTCTTCCCCCGTAACGGGCACCATCCGCTCCGTCAACGACCCCGATGTCCAGACCAATTACTACTATTACGGCGGCGACAGCCAGTCCAACGACTACATCACCATTGTAGCCGGCACGGACTTTTGCATTAAGTGCACCGTCAGCGAGCAGACCATCCACACTCTCAGCGAGGGCATGCCGGCTTTGATCCGCTCCCGTACGGACAAGAACCTTACCTATGTCGGGCGCATCTATAAGATCAACACGGAGCCCGAGACCAACAACAACAACTATTACTATGAGCCCAGCAACGGCGAGCAGGCCAGCAAGTACGCTTTCTATGTGGAATTGGACACCATTGAGGGACTGCTGGTGGGCCAGCACGTGTATGTGGAGCCCGGCAATGACGGCAGCGGCCAAAAGCAGGGGGTTCTGCTTCCCGAATACTACCTTGTGCAGGAGGAGGGAAAGGCCTATGTCTATGTGCAGGGCAGCGGCGAGCGCATTGAAAAGCGGGAAGTGACCTTGGGAGAGTATCAGCAGGACACCATGAGCTATGAAATCACAAACGGCCTATCCCTGACGGATAAGATTGCCTATCCCGACGACACCGTCCAGGCGGGCATGAAGTGCAGCACCACCGTCTATAACGGCGAAGACGGGGACGACGGCATGAACTATGAGGACATGGACATGAACTATGAGGACATGGGCGGCATCCCTGAGGAGCAGGTGACTGTGCCCAGCCCCGAGGAGGCCGGAGGCGCAGAGGGGTAAGCCTATGAGCAGAGAAGAGAATCTGGTACGGCTTTCCCACATAGAGAAGGTCTACAATCAGGGGGGACAGCAGGTGCCCGTGCTCCACGACATCAACTTCTCCATGGAGAAGGGGGAGTACATCGCCATCATGGGGCCCTCGGGCTCGGGAAAATCCACCCTTATGAACATTCTGGGGTATCTGGATGTGCCCACTTCAGGCACCTACCTCTTTGACGGGGAGGACAACGCCAAGTCCTCCGACCAGAAGATGGCCATGGTGCGCAACAAGAAGATTGGCTTCGTGTTTCAGAGCTTCCACCTTCTGCAAAGGCGGCGGGCTTGGGAAAACGTGGCCCTGCCCCTTATGTACGGGGATGTGCCCCGAGGGGAGCGGAAGCGGCGGGCCCAGGAGGCCCTTTGCCGTGTGGGGCTGGAGGAGCGCATGGACTTTTTCCCCACCCAGCTTTCCGGCGGCCAGTGCCAGCGGGTGGCCATTGCAAGAGCCATCTGCACAAAGCCCCTCCTGCTTTTGGCGGACGAACCTACGGGGGCTTTGGACAGCCGCTCCGGCCAGCAGGTCATGGACATTTTCGACGAGCTTTCGGAGGAGGGCATTTCCATCATCATGATTACCCATGAGCGGGCGGTGGCCGAGCGGGCCCATCGCATCCTCTATATTTACGACGGCTATCTTACGGAAAAGGAGGGAGAGCGTCCGTGAAAAAAGCCCTGAAAATCATTCTGATTACGGTGCTGTGTCTGGGACTGGCGGGGGGCGGCATCTTTGCCGTGGTGCGCTATTCCGGGGATAAGACCGTGGATGTGGTGCCGGCGGACAACTGCCTGCTCTCCTATATGCCCTACCAAACCTACATCAGCGGCAACGTGGTCTCCGACGCCGCCCAGAATTTGTACAAAGAGGAGGACATGAAGATTCTGGAGGTGCTGGTGGAGGCGGGACAGCAGGTGAACGTGGGGGATCCCCTCTTGCGTTACGATGCCACCTTAGACTCCATCGAGCTGGCGGAAAAGCAGCTGGAGCAGGAAAAGCTCTTTTTGGAGCTGGAGGACGCCTATAAGGAGTACCAGCGCTATGCCCGCACGCCTTACCCGAGAACCATTCCCACGGCTACCCCGTCTCCTACTCCGACCCCCAAGACCAACACGAAAACGGGGGCAAGCGGCAGCGGCGGAGGCATTTTGAAGCTGAGCCGAGGGAATCTGGTGCATTTTGCCCTGCCTGAAGCCGAAAGCGGCAGCGGCACGGAAGCGGACCCCTATCGGTACACGGGCACCTCCGTGTCCGACGCCTTCCTTACCGCCCTGAAGGAGGAGGCGGCGGAGAAGAATCGGCGGGTGTACGCTCTTTTGACTGCCGCCGAGGGCACAAGCGCCATTTTGCTGGCGGCGGATGCAGACGGCTCCTTTGATTTTTCCGTCACCGCCCCGGAAACCCTGCCCCTGACACCGGACTTCAATAAGCCCACGGGGGGCAAGGGTTCCTCCTCCCGACCCTATATATATTCCTACGCTTCCGGGGTCACCGTGCCCAAGGCCTTCCTTCTGGATATGAGCGCCAAGGCCGCAGAGAAGGGGGAGGACGTGTTCGTCACCCTGTCCGCTTCCTCCTTTGCCGTGCCCATTCGCTTTAGCGCGGAGGGCGGCGTGAGCTTTAAGATTGCGGATGCTCTGCCTACGCCTTCGCCTTCCCCCGAGCCTACCCCCACGCCTGCGCCTACGGAGAGCCCGGATCCCAGCGCCGACCCCAGCGGGGAGCCTACCCATATGCCCAGCACGGGAGGGGGGTTAAGCAAGGCCGACCGGGAGGCACTGGCCAGATCTATTGCCAAGGACATTCGGGAAAAGGAAGTGAAGTACCGCCAGTTGGGGCTGGATATCCAAAAGCTTCAGTTGGAAGGAGCCGAGGGCGTGGTGTATTCCACCATCCACGGCACCGTAAAGGAAGTCAACGACTATGAAACCGCCAAAAACGGCGACTTGCTCATCTCCGTTCAGGGCGGCACGGGTCTGTACATCATGATGGTGCTGGGGGAAATGCAGTTGGGAGACTACCCCGTAGGCACGGAGCTTACCGGCTATTCCTATGATTCCGGCCAGGACGTTTCCGCCCGGGTGCGCAAGGTAAACAAAATGCCCCTGACCACCACCTACTACAGCTCCACCGGCACCAACAACTCCGGCTATCTTCTGGAACTGGACATTCTGGGAGACGTGAATCTGCAGGTAGGGGAGTATGTGGAGTTTTCCGGCTACCAGTCTACCGTGGATACGGGAGCCATCTATTTGGACGCCGCCTATATTCGGGAGATTGACGGGGAGGAGTGCATCTTCATCGCCCGAGACGGTGTGCTGGTAAAGGAAAAGGTCAATACAGGTAAGCGGGTCTACAGCTACGTGGAACTTATAGACTGCAGCTTGACCATGGAGGATTACATCGCCTTCCCCTATGGGAAAAACGTGCGGGAGGGCGCTCCCGTGAAGTTCCCCGAAGAGGGCGAGAATCTGGTGATTTATTGAGGAGGCGGGCAGTATGTTAGAGAATTTCAGAGAAGCCTTTGACGGCATCTGGTCCCACAAATTGAGAAGCGCCCTGACCATGCTGGGCATTATCATCGGCATTGCTTCCATCATCGCCATCTCCTCCACCATTATGGGCACCAACGAGCAGATTAAGGAGAATCTGGTGGGTGCGGGAAACAACACCGTGGTGGTGCAGCTTTATCAGGGGGACTATCCCTTTGAAAGCGCCTATGAGCAGCTTCCGGACTATGTGCCTATTTTGGACGAAAGCATTCTGGAAGAGGTGAGCGCCATTCCTCAGGTGGCTGCTTCCTCCGTCTTTTACAAGCGGGACGCTTACGGCGTGGTGGTGCGGCAAAAGGAAGTTTTAAGCCAGGGCACCATCTACGGGGTGGACAGAAACTACCTTTCCGTATACGGCTACGTCATGCGGGCGGGGCGTGCCTTCAATGAGGAGGACTTTACCCAATTCCGCAAGGTCTGCCTCATCGACAAGACCGTTTCCGAGACCCTGTTCTACGGCAGCAGCCCCATTGGGGAAGTGGTGGAGATTTTAGGGGAGCCCTTCACGGTGGTGGGGGAATTCACCCAGTCCAGCCGCTTTACCCCCGTTATCAACTCTCTGGAGGATTACTACACCTATATGGACCGCTCCGGAGGGCAGGTGCTCATCCCCATGGCCGCATGGCCCGTGCTGTATGCCTATGACCAGCCGGTGTCCGTGGTGGTGCGGGCGGCCAGCACCGACGATATGACCACCGCCGGGAAAAAGACGGCGGAACTGCTCAACGGCAAGTATACCACGGAGAACCCGGAGGTGAAGTACCAGAGCCAGGATCTTTTACAGCAGGCTAAGAAGCTCCAGGAGCTTTCCAGCTCCACCAACCTCCAGCTCATCCTCATTGCCAGCATCTCTTTGCTGGTAGGAGGCATCGGCGTTATGAACATCATGCTGGTGTCCGTTACGGAGCGCACCAGCGAGATAGGTCTTAAAAAAGCCCTGGGGGCGGGGAAGCGGCGCATTTCCGGCCAGTTCCTCACCGAGGCCGGGGTGCTCACCTGCATGGGCGGTATTCTGGGGGTGCTGGCGGGCATCGGCCTTGCCTACATCATCTCCAAGGCTTCGGGGGTGCCCATCTTTATAAGCTGGTACATCGTGGCCGCCGCCGTGGTCTTCTCCTTTGTGGTGGGACTCTTCTTCGGCGCCGTTCCTGCGGTGCAGGCCGCCCGTCTGAACCCCATCGAGGCCTTGAGACGGGAGTAATCCCATATAACCCCATACCCTTCCCCTCTGCACTTCTTTGCGTCTGCCGAACAAAAAAGAGGGCTGAGGCGGAAAAGAGACAAAAGCCAAGGGACGCCTGCGGGTGTCCCTTTTTGCGTGGAAAGGGGGCGGGGCGGCGGCAGGGCTGCGCCCT